>JBFJMD010000335.1:0-3434 GCA_041634115.1 Thermoanaerobaculia bacterium
ACCGCGCACCGCCGGACCGTCGCCGGCGGGCCGGGCTCGGGCTAAACTCGGGGCTCGATGATCCCGCCGGTCGAAGCCGCGTTCACGCGCCTCGAGGACCGCCGACGGTCCCTGGCGGCGCGCCTCGCGGAGATGACGGCGGCGCAGCGCGACTTCCGGCCGCAGCCCGAGGCCTGGTCGAGCCTCCAGGTGGCGCGCCACGTCCAGCTCACCGAGCGCGCGATCGCCGGCTCCCTGCGGCGCGGCGCGGGCGGCGTCCCGGCGCGGCGGACCTGGAAGCAGAGGCTGGGCAACGTGGTCGTCGGGACGGTGCTGCGCCTGGGGATCCGGGTGCGGCTGCCCATTCGCGTCGTCACCCCGGAGGAGGGCCTCGACCTGGAGGCGGTCTCCGCCGAGTGGGAGCGCGAGCGGGCGGCGCTCTCCGACCTGCTGGAGAAGGTGGACCGCGCCGCACTGCGGGCGCCCGCCTTCGTGCACCCGGTCGCCGGCCCGATGGACCTGGGAGAGGCGCTCGGCTTCCTGGAGCGTCACTTCGACCACCACCTGCGCCAGCTCGCCCGGATCCGCCGGTGTCCCGGCTTCTCCGAGGCCGCCCCGGACGCGGCCTTGCCGGCGGTGGCGGAGGAGGAGCAGACATGAACGCCATTCCTCCGATCAAGGCGGTGATGACTCCGTTCCCGTACTCGATCGACCGCGGCGAGCCGCTCGACCGGGCGCGGGTGATGATGGAGAAGCACGATTTCCGGCACCTGCCGGTCAAGGACGGCGGCCGGCTGGTGGGGGTGATCACCGATCGCGACCTGCGGCTGGTCTTCGAGCCCCGGCTCGGCCTGCCCGCGGAGCTCACCGCCGGTGACGTCGCCCACGAGGCCTACGTCGTGGATCTGAACGAGCGCCTCGACAACGTGCTCCTGATCATGGCCGAACGCCACATCGGCTCGGCGCTGGTGGTCAAGGAGGGGCGGCTGGCCGGGATCTTCACCCACACCGACGCCTGTCGCCGGTTCGGCGAGTTTCTCCGCCAGCGTTTTCTGGAGAGCGGCGGCGACGACGCGGCTTGACGGCGGCCGCGCCCCCGGCGCGCGCGGCCGTGCTCGAAAGGACGGACCGTGACCGACTATTCGCATCGCTTCAAGAGCCTGGAGACGAACGTGATCCACGCCGGCACCGCGCAGCCCCGGATCGGCGGCGCGGTGGTGGCGCCGCTCTTCCAGTCCGCGAACTACCTGATGGCGGACGAGGCCACCTACGACGCGGTGCGCTACATCCGGCTGAGTAACTCGCCGACCCACCTGGCGCTGCAGGCCCGCCTGGCGGCGATCGAGGGAGGCGAGGCGGCGCTGGTCACCGCCAGCGGCATGGCCGCGATCACCACCTCGATCCTCGCCTTCGTCAAGCGGGGCGAGCACCTGCTGGCGCAGAAGACGCTCTACGGCGGCACCCAGAGCTTCCTCGACGAGGACGCCCCCGGGATGGGGATCGCGGCGACCGCGATCGACACCGCCGATCCGGAGGGGGCCGTCGCCTGGGAGCGGGCGTTGACGCCGGAGACGCGATTGGTGCTCGTCGAGTCGATCTCCAACCCGCTGATGGAGGTCGGCGACCTCGAGGCGGTGGTCGCTTTCGCGCGCCGTCACGGCCTGATGACGATCATCGACAACACCTTCGCCACCCCGGTCAACTTCCGGCCGCTCGAGATCGGCATCGACCTCGTGGTGCACAGCGCGACGAAGTATCTGAACGGCCACAGCGACATCGTGGCCGGGGCCGTCGTCGGCTCGGCGGAGAAGGTGTCGAAGGTGCGGCACTTGATGCTCCACCTGGGGGGCTCGCTCGACCCGCACGCCTGCTTCCTCTTCGAGCGCGGCCTGAAGACCCTGGTGCTCAGGGTGGAGCGCCAGAACGAGAACGCGCGGCGGCTGGCGGAGTTCCTGGCGGGGCGGCCGGAGGTGCGCAAGGTCAACTACCCGGGGCTCGAGGCGGATCCCGGGCATCGGTTCGCGAAGCGGCTGTTCTCCGGCTACGGCGGCATGCTCTCGTTCTACGCGGAGAGCGCCGAGCGGGCGGAGCGGTTCGTCGAGCAGGTCGAGATCGCGCTCCACGCCCCGAGCCTCGGCGGGCCGGAGACCCTGGTGGTGCGGCCGGCCAGCAGCTCGCACCTGGGGCAGAGCCCGGAGGAGCGGGAGCGGCTGAGGATCACCGACGACCTGGTGCGGGTCTCGGTCGGGATCGAGAGCGCCGACGAGCTGATCGAGGATTTCGGGCAGGCGCTGGCGGGGTAGCGTCCCCACCCGTGGGGGGCGATTCGAACGCCCGGCGCAGGTCCGGGCGCTACCTCGCAGAGAGGGCTCGCAGAGGATGACGAAACGCTGCACATGGGCGGGAACCGACCCGCTGATGATCGCCTACCACGACCACGAGTGGGGGACCCCGGTCCACGACGACCGGCTGCTCTTCGAGTTCCTGGTGCTCGAGGGGGCGCAGGCGGGGCTCTCCTGGGCGACCGTGCTCAAGAAGCGCGAGCGCTACCGGCAGGTCTTCGCCGGCTTTGCTCCCGAAAAGGTCGCCCGCTTCGACAAGCGCAAGATCGAGCGCCTGCTCGCCGACCCGGGGATCATCCGCAACCGGCTCAAGGTCGAGTCGGCGGTCCGCAACGCCCGCGCCTATCTCGGAGTCCAGGAGGAGGCCGGGAGCTTCGACGCCTATCTCTGGGAGTTCGTCGGCGGGGCGCCGAAGGTCAACCGGCGGCGGCGCCTCGCCGAGATCCCCGCCCGCACGCCGGAGTCCGACGCGCTCAGCCGCGACCTCAAGCGCCGCGGCTTCAACTTCGTCGGTTCCACGATCTGCTACGCGTACATGCAGGCCGTGGGCCTGGTCAACGACCACGTCGTCGGCTGTTTCCGCTACCCGCAGCTCGCCGGCGGCGACTGAGCCCGGCGCCGCTCAGGCGGCCGGGGTGGCGACCGGCCGGGCCAGGATCAGGTCGTTCTGCTCGTCGGTCCCGAGCAGGAAGATCTGGGTGCCGACCTCTTCGAAGCCCCAGCGCCGATAGAAGGCGATCGCGGGCTCGTTGCGCTCCCAGACCCCGAGCCAGACCGTCTCGTGCCCGGCCCGGGCCGCCTCGTCCAGGCAGGCCCGCATGAGCGCGGCGCCGACGCCGCTGCCCAGGGCCTGGCGGCGGACGTAGAGCCGCTCGAGCTGGACCGGCGCCGGGCCGTGGACGGCGGGATCGGTCTCGCCGGCGTCGAGCTTGGCGTAGCCGATCGGCCGCTCGTCCGCGTCGGCGAAGGCGAGCAGGAAGGTGCACGCCGGGTCCTCCAGCTCGGCGGCGATCCGCTCCGGGTCGAACCAGCGGCGGAGGTAGAGCTCCATGTCGGAGGGCGTGTTCTGACTCGCGAAGGTGTCGCGGAAGGTGCGGGCGGCGAGCTCCGCCA
>JBFJMD010000336.1:0-3427 GCA_041634115.1 Thermoanaerobaculia bacterium
CGGTCCGCGCGCGCGACGCCGGAGAAGCGGTGGCTGATGAAGAGCGCGGTGCGGCCGGCCATGAGCTCGCGGAAGCGCTCGAAGAGCTCAACCTCGGCCAGCGGGTCGAGGCTCGCGGTGGGCTCGTCCAGGACCAGGAAGTCGACGTCGCGGTAGAAGGCCCGCGCCAGGGTGATCTTCTGCCACTGCCCCTGGCTCAGGTCGGTGCCGTCGAGGAAGAGCTTGACCAGGGGGGTGTCGTAGCCGCGCGGCAGCCCGGCGAGGTGGTCGTCGATGCCGGCCTCGCGGGCCGCGCGGCGGACCGCCTCGGGCGTCGGGTCGGCGTGGACGTCGCCCCAGGCGATGTTCTCCCGCGCCGAGACCGGGAAGCGGGCGATGCGCTGCGCGGCGATCGCCAGCCGGTGGCGCAGGGCCAGGGGGTCGAACGCCCGCAGGTCGGTGCCGTCCCAGAGGATCCGCCCCTCGCCGGGGTCGTAGAGCCGCGCCAGGAGCTTGACCAGCGTCGTCTTGCCGGCGCCGTTTTCGCCCACCAGCGCGGTGACCTCGCCGGCCCGCAGCTCCAGATCGAGGGACTCGAAGACCGGCCGCTCGGTGGCCGGATAGGCGAAGGTGACGCGGTCGAAGACCACCGCCCCCTCGAGCCTGGCGACGGGGGCCGGAACCGGCGGCGCCGTGATCTCCGGCGCCAGCTCCAGGAAGTCGCGCAGGTTGCGCAGGAAGAGCGCGTCCTCCCCCAGCGACACGAGCGACTGCTGCACCCCCTGGATCGAGCTCAGCCCGCGCTGCAGGGCGCCGACGTAGAGCACCAGGTCGCCGAGGGAGACCATCCCGCGCAGCGCCAGCCAGCCGACGTAGGCGAGGCCGCCGGCGAGCGCCAGGGTGCCCCCGAGCCGGCTCTTCAGATCGGTCGCGGCGCGCAACCGGGCCAGCCGCATGAGCTCGCGGTTGAGCCGCGCCCGCGCCTCGGCGTGCTTGCGCACCAGGGTGCCGCCCAGCTCGAGGAGGCGCACATCCAGGGCGAAGTGCGGGGCGGTGAGCATGGAATCGAGGACGCCGGCGAGCCGCATCAGGGGCGTGCGCTCGAAGCGGGAGCGGTACTCGCGCCCGGAGTGGCGGAGCTTCCAGACCAGGCCCGGCACCGAGAGCACGACGGCGAAGAGCAGCACCCAGGGGCTCAGCACCGCCACCAGCGTCGCCGCCGCGACGGCCGCGAAGATCCCGCGGGTGAGGCCGATGATCCCGTTCGCCACCCGCGCCGGCCGGGTGCGGCCCTCGACCAGGGCGCGCTGCAGCGTGTCCTGGTAGACGGGGGTCTCGAAGAAGGCCAGATCGAGCCTGATCGACTTGGCGTGGAGCAGGTCCTGGAGGAAGTCGGTGAGGCGTCGGCGCTCGGCCTCGGCCACCACCACGACGAGCGCGTGCAGGGCGGCGGTGGCCAGGCCGAGCGCCAGCAGCAGCCCGATCGACGGCAGGAAGTCGCTCGGCGAGAGCTCGGCCGCGCCGCCCAGGCCGGCGACGAGATCGTCGGTCAGCTTGCGCAGGACGAGGAGGCCGGCCAGCGGCGCGACTCCCTGGAGGAGCTGCAGCGCCGCGTGCAGCAGGGTCCAGCGCGGCGCGGCGCGCCAGAGCAGCGCGAGCGCGTAGAGGAGCAGCGAAAAGCGCTCGCGCAGCGGCGGCAGGGGGACGCCCTCGGCTCGGGCTTCGATCTCGGTCTCCGGAGGCACGGTTCGCGCCCTCGATTAGAGCATGGACGACGCGGGTCCGGCGGCGGCGGGCCCGCTCTCTTCGAAGCGCGCCCGGTCGATCGCGTCGACCGCTCGCCGGGCCTCCTCGAACTCCGCGCGCTCGGCCGGGGTCGGCGGCTTCGAGCGCCGCGAGACCAGCCAGCCGCCGAGACCCAGGGCCGTTCCGCCCCGGTAGATCCACTCGCGGGCGGCGAGCATCGCGCGCGCGGCGGGGTAGGAGCCGCCCAGGAGCCGCCGGTGGCGACCGTAGACCGAGCGGGCGGAGCGCAGCGAGTCGCGCACCGCGGCGAGGTCCGGGCGCGTGCGCTCGCGGTAGGCGTAGAGCGGACGGGGAGCGACGGCGAAGCGACCCGTGGCGAGGATCTTGAGCAGGAACTCCTTGTCTTCGAATCGGCGGTAGGCGGGGTCGTAGCCGGCGCGGCGCGCCGCCTCCATGCGCACCATCGAGGAGGCATGGCCCACGGGCATGCGATAGAGGCGGGTGAGCGGTCCCCGGATCTGCGGCTCGGAGTGCTCGGGTCCGCGCCGCCGAATCCCGGTGAGGCGGCCCTCGATGTCGATCACCGCGACCGCGGCGCCGACGAGGTCGAGCTCGGGGGCGCGGCGGAAGAGCGCGAGCTGGCGCTCGATCCGCCGCGGGTAGAGCCAGTCGTCGGCGTCGAGCATGCAGTGGTACTCGCCCCGCGCCCGCTCCAGCGCGAACTGCCGCGCCGCGCCCCGGCCGGCGTTCTCGGGCAGGCGGTAGGCGCGGATCCGGGGGTCGGCCGCCCGCTCGAGGACCTCCTCCGGGCGGTCGCCCGATCCGTCGTCCACGAAGAGGCACTCCCAGCTCTCGTAGGTCTGCGCGAGCAGCGACGCCAGGGCGCGGCCGAGGTGGGCTCGGCAATCGAAGCAGGGCAGGCTGACGGAGACCAGCGGGTCCAAGGAGTGGGTTAGGCTAGCACAAGGGAAGCCCCGCGCCTCGAACTCGGGACGTGCGCTTGCGTAGTAGTAGGGAGCGGTGAACGGATTTCGGGAGGTTTCGCGATGACTTCGAGAATCGCCTTTGGTGTCGCGCTCGCGGCCTTTGCCTTCTCGCTGGCGGTGCCGCGCTCGGCGACCGCCCAGCACCGGGGCGACTGCCACGGCCGGCAGGCCGAGACCTGGTCGATCGTCGTCGCCGCCGCCGACGAGCCCGGTCAGCGGATGGTGGTGAGCGGCACGCTCTACGAGCGCGACGGCGAGACGCCGGTCCCCGGGGCGACGGTCTTCGTCTTCCACACCGACGCCCGCGGCTACTACTCGGAGGGCGGCATGGACGAGAGCGACGCCCGGCTCTGCGGCCTGATGCTGACCGACGCTCAGGGCCGCTACCGCTTCGAGAGCGTCCAGCCCGCCCACTACGCGACCGGCGGACCCCCGGCCCACGTCCACTACTTCGTCTCCGGCGACGGCTTCCGGTCGCAGGGATTCACCCTCAACTTCGAGGGCGACCCGAAGCTGGGCGCGGCGGGCCGCGACGCCTCGGCCAACCCGACCTGGGCCCGCATCCGGCCCGGCCGGCTGGTCGAGAACGGCGTCCTCCACGTCCGGCGCGACCTGCGCCTGCGCTGATCCGGAAGCCCGCACCGGTCGAACGTCATCCGGCCGCTCCAATCACGGGGGCGGGGGTCTGCGGTTTTCCTGTACGATTCGGGCAGGAG
>JBFJMD010000337.1:0-3419 GCA_041634115.1 Thermoanaerobaculia bacterium
ACGTCCACCCCCTGCAGCCGGGCGAGCCGGATGAGCTGGGTGGCGGTGCTCTTGAACTCCCAGGGCTCGACGTGCTCGTTGTCGACACCTCGCTGCAGCCAATCCCCCGCCTTCTCGTACTCCTGCAGACCGAAGAGGGCCTCGGCGATCGTCACCGCCAGCCACCAGTAGTAGCTCGTCGCGTCCGCCTCCTCGCCGGCGGCCCTCTTCTCCTCGTATCCGGCCCGCTGCTTTTTCTTGATTCGCTCGTAGAGCTCGGTCAGGTATCCGGAGAGGTGCTCGCGGATCTTCCGCGCCCGCCACCGCCTGCGGCCTGGGAAGGGCGAAGGGAAGCCCGTCGTCTCCGCGTCCTCCAGCTCCTCGTGGGCGAGCTGGTCGAGCACGAACGCGGCGTTGATCCCGGTGTAGCCGTAGTCGTAGTCCTTGGGGATCTCGGGAACGGTGCCGTCCTCAGGCAGCTTCGGCTCGAGCTTGCTGCTCGCCTGGTAGCCCTTCCGGTAGTAGTAGAGGGAGCGTTCCAGCAGGGGCTTCTGGCCCTCGGCCTCCCACTTGCGCTTGAAGATCGCGCCGGCGAGGCCGAGGGTCTCCGGGCTGTCCGACTTCGCCAGGTCGTCGCAGGACTGGAGGATCTCGAGCGCCCGGTCCAGCCGCTCGCCGACCGGCAACCCCGTGTCCTTGTAGGTGAAGAGCGCGTGCTGCTGACGGAGCGTCTGGCAGAGTCCGCCGTCCTTGACCGCGTCCTGTCGGGCCCGGGCCACGAGCTTGCGCGCGTAGCCGAAGGCGTCCACGCCCTTGAGCTTCTTGGCCTTCTTCAGGAGCTCGCCGGCGCCGAGCGCCTCGCCGCGCAGGATCTTCTTGGCCTCGGCGATCAGCCGCTGCTTCTTGATCGCGTCGGCCAGCCCCGCGACCTGCCGGCGCAGCAGGCCGTCGCCGATCAGCGACTCCGGGATCTCCGCGTGATAGCGCTCGGTCCGGTCGAGGCGCTCCCGCTCGGGGAGGCCGTAGTCCTTGAACGTGCAGTAGGCGCGCAGGAACCAGAGCTCGCCTTCATCCGGGTCCGCCGTCCCCGCCGCGGCTTCCGGCCGCTCCCCCACCCGCTCGCCCCAGGCTTCGAGCAGACCGCGCGCCGACGTGTACTCCTTCTCCTTGCGCAGACTCGCCACGAGCTCCACGAGCTCACCCGCCGTGCCGGGAAAGGGTCCTCCGCCGTCGAGGATCTTCCTCGACCGGGCGACCGCTCGACTGGAGCGACTCCACATGCTCTCGCCTCCTTGCCGGGCTCGCGCGCGGCGCCGCGGACACGAAGTCTTTCGGGCCGCCGGACGGCCGCGCGACGTGAACCTACCGGGTATTGAACCGCGACAAGCCTAGCGGCGGCCCCGGCGGTGGTCAAGGAACGGGAAGGGCGGGCGCGGCCTTTCCGCCACGCCCGCCCCGAGGGCACCGCCCGCTGTCGGGTCGGGTCAGCGCGCCGGCGCCGCCGCGATCCGCTCGCGCTCCGGCCCGAAGCCGGGCGCGATCTCGACGTCGCCCGCGGCCCACGCCGTCCGGAAGCGGCGACGGACGCTCGTCGCCTCGGCGTCGCGGCCCTGGGCCTCGAGCGCCCGGGCCAGGCCGGCGAGGGCGAAGCCGTTCTCGCGGTTCTCGGTCAGGTCCTGCCAGTAGACCACCTCGGCCTCGAGCGGCCGCCCGGCGCGGAGCAGCGCGTCGCCCAGGTAGAGACGCGTGGGCGTGAACCAGGAGGGGGGCTCGTTGTAGGCCAGGCTGTCCTCGAGCCGCACGGCGCGGGCGAAGCCGGCCAGCGCCAGGTCGGTCTCGCCGTCCCCGAGCAGCAGCTCGCCGGCCAGGATCCCGCGCGCGATCGCGAGCAGCGTGCCGGCGTTGCTGAAGCCGACCAGCGCGTCGGAGGTCGCCGGATCCGAGATCAGCCGCTCGAGCCGGTCGAGCTCCTTTTCGGCCGCGCGGGTCCGCCCCGTCCTGGCGAAGGCGAGGCCGCGCCCGAAGCGCCACATGCCGGTCCAGAAGCGGGCCTCGGCGGGCGGCTTCGGCTCGGCCAGCAGCCGCTCCCACATCCCGAACCGCACCATGACGTCGATCGGCATGGTGAAGAACGACTCGTAGAGCGAGTGCCCGCCGAGCTGTTGGAGCGGCACCCGCGACGCCACCTTGCGCGCCGCCGCCAGCGCCTCCTCGCTCCGCCCCTGGTTGGTCGCCGCCCAGGTCAGGAAGTGCAGGTTGTGCGGGTAGTAGGTCAGGGGGTAGAGCCCTTGCGCCCGGCACTGGGTGATGTAGCGCTCGTCGGCCTCGGCGGCCTTCGCATTGGCCTCGTAGGCCTCGGCGAAGCGGCCGAGCGGGATGTAGACGTGCGACGGCATGTGCACCAGGTGGCCGGCGCCGGGCGCGAGGCCGGTCAAGAGATCCGCGGCGCGCTCGCCGCGCTCGGGATCGACCGGCTCGACGGCGTGGATGTAGTAGTGGAGGGCCCCGATGTGTCGCGGGCTGCGCTCGATCACCCTCTCCAGAACCGCCAGCGCGGTCTCGACGCTCGGCGCCGTCGGGCGCTTGTCCCGGGTCCAGTAGTTCCACGGGGTCAGGTTCATCAGCGCCGCGGCGTAGAGGGTCGCCGCCTCGTCGTCCTCGGGGTAGCGGGCGGAGAGCTCGCCCATCGCGTCGGCGTACTCGACGTCCAGGTAGAGGCGCTCGGCGGCGCCGTCGCGGGCGTAGCGCCGGGCGAGGGCGTCGATGAAGTCCCGCTCCTTCTGCGAGACCCTGTCCTTGCGCGCCACCGCGAGCTGGATCGCCTCGTAGGCCTGATCGACGACCTCGGGCTGCATCGGCAGGTTCAGGTTCGGGCCGAGCACCAGCGCCCAGCCCCAGTAGGCCATGGCGCAGTCGGGATCGAGGCGGGCGGCCTCCTTGAAGGCGCGCAGCGCCTCCTGGTGGTTGAAGCCGTAGGTCAGCTTCAGCCCCTGGTCGAAGAAGAGCTGTGCCCGCTCGGAGCTCGTCGTCACCTCGTGGTGGAGGTCGCCCAGACCCTCGAGCACCGGGGCGATCGGCCCGGCGGCCGTTCGCGGGTCCGCCGCCAGGGCGCGCGGGTCGTGGGCGCTGCGGTGCTGCGCCGGCGCCGCCGTCGCGACGAGGGTCGCGAGGGCGGCGAGCGTGAAGAGCTTCTCGAATCTCATCTCGTACCTCCTTGCGGCCGTTGTCTGCTGGCCTTCGAGAGTCACGCTAGCCGCCGGTTCGGGGTAAGGTAAGAGCCAGAACTGCCAAAAACGGTCCATTCGTGCCACGGAGGCCGGAATGCCCGAGAACAGGAGCCCGCTGCGAGTCAGCCTGGTCGTGATCCCGGACGCGATGGTGTCCTCGCTCTCCGGGATCTACGACGTCTTCAACTGCCTGCCGCTGCTCGCCACCTTCGA
>JBFJMD010000338.1:0-3404 GCA_041634115.1 Thermoanaerobaculia bacterium
CCGCGACACCCTGGGCCATCGAAGACGTCCGGGGCCTGGACGAACAAACTACCTCCCTTCCGCAGTCCGAGGAGGCGCTCCGGGGGCCGGGGAGGCCCTCTCCGGGTAGCTCTCCGCCAGCGCTCTCGCGAGCCTCCGAAGGGCACCGCCGGCCGGCGCGCACGCGGAGCGCAGGCGCGAGCCCAACCTCCGAAGTTCGAGTAGCTCGCGCCGGTACCCGGGAGGGCCTCCCCGGACTCCGGAACGCCGGAGGTGCCGAAGCCCCTGCGCCAAAGTCCGAGCACCTAGCGCCGGTGCCCGGGTGGGCCTCTCCGCCTCCCGGGACGCCGGCGATGCCGAAGCTGCTACGCCAAAGTTCGAGCAACTCGCGCCGGTACCCGGGAGGGCCTCCCCGGACCCCGGAGCGCCGGAGGCGCCGAAGCCGCCCTCGTTCGAAGAATTGACACGGGTGGCGCGATCCCGTAGCCTTGCGCGTCGCCCGGGGAGGGGTTCGGATGAAGATCCGGCTGGACCAGATCACCGACGAGCCGTTCCTCTGGCGCGAGGACCAGGTCCTCCGGGCCGAGGTCCTCGAGCAGCCGGAGCTGCTGCAGCTGGGGGCGATCTCGTGGGGCGGCCGGGTGTCGCCCACCGCTTCCGGCTATCTGTTCCAAGCCCGACTCGCCTACGAGCAGACCCTGACCTGCCCGCGCTGCCTGGGGCCCTCGAGCGTCCCGGTGTCGAGCGCGGTCGAGCTGGTGGTTCTGCGTAGGGCTCGACGCCCGCTCGTCGGCGAGGTCGAGCTGGAGGAGCAGGAGTTGAGTGTCATCTATCTCGACGAGGAGGAGCTTCTCGACACGCAGCCCATCCTGCTGGAGCAGCTGCAGCTCAACATCCCGATGCGGGCGCTCTGCCGAGAGGACTGCGCGGGGCTCTGCCCGGTCTGCGGCGCCAATCTGAACGAGGCGGCCTGCGGCTGCGAGCGGCAGACGGCGGACGCCCGCTGGGCGCCGCTCGAGGCGCTCCGGGCGCGGACCGAAGAGTGAGCGCCGTCCACCGAACCGAAAAGACCAAGAGGTCGATCGATCATGGCCAATCCGAAGAGACGTCACTCCAAAGCGCGGCGCAACCGGCGCCGGGCGCACGATGCCCTGCGCTCGCCCGCCAGCTCGGTCTGCGCCAACTGTGGCGAGGTCAAGACCCCCCACCGCGCCTGCCCCCACTGCGGCCACTACCGCGGCCGCGAGGTCGTCGAAGTCAAGGAGTAGCCGGACGCCGGGGCCGCCGCGGCCTCTTCGCGGCCCGGGCCCTTCGAGCCCCCTCGCGGCGCTCCCTCCGGGGGCCGAAGGGGCCACTCTGCTAGAATCTCGGCGCTCTCGAACAACAGGCTTGGCCGAGAGGCGGCGGGCGCTTCCTTCAGGAAACTGAACGTGAAAATCGCAGTCGACGCCATGGGGGGCGATTTCGCGCCCCGCGCCGTTGTCACCGGCGCCTGGCAAGCGGCGGTCGACGACGGCGCCCGGGTCCTCCTCGTCGGCGACAGCCCGGCGATCCGCAAGGAGCTCAAGCGGCACGGCCGGTCGCGGGGCCGGATCGAGATCGTCCACGCCGAGGAGGTGGTCCAGATGGACGAGCCGGCGATCACCCCGATCCGCCGCAAGCGGCGCTCGTCGATCCGCCTCTGCTGCGAGCTGGTGCGCGAGGGGCGCGCCCAGGCGCTGGTCTCGGCCGGCAACACCGGGGCGGTGATGATCGCCGCCAAGATGGTGATCGGCACCATCGAGGGCGTGGACCGCCCGGCCCTGGCCGCGGTATTTCCGAACCGCCGCGGCCGCACGGTGGTGCTCGACGTCGGCGCCAACGTGGACTCCAGGGCCTCCCACCTGCGGCAGTTCGCGGTGATGGGCCACTTCTACGCCCAGGAGCTGCTGGGCGAGAAGGCGCCGCGGATCGGCCTCATGTCGATCGGCGAAGAGGCGTCGAAGGGGAGCGACCTGACCCGCGAGGTCTTCCGGGTGATGGAGACGACGGGGCTCAATTTCGTCGGCAACGTCGAGGGACGCGACGTCTTCTCCGGCGAGGTCGACGTCATCGTGTGCGACGGCTTCGTCGGCAACGTGCTGCTCAAGGGCGCCGAGTCGCTGGCGTCGCTCTTCGCCAGCATGATGCGCGAGGAGATCGGCAAGACCTGGCGCCGCCGCCTGGGCTATCTGCTCGTGCGGCCGGCGTTCGACAGCTTCCGGCGCCGCACCGACTACCAGGAGTACGGCGCGGTGCCGCTGCTCGGCGTCCAGGGGGGCTGCTTCATCGGCCACGGGCGCTCCAACCCGAAGGCGATTCGCTCGTCGATCCGCCGCGCGATAGAGTTCTGCCAGGCGGACCTGCACAACCAGATCCGTGAGAAAGTGGCGGAGCTGCACGCCCAGGAAGAGCGGCTCCTGGGGAAATCGACCGTGGAGGAGGTGTCCGCTTCATGAGAGCCCAGATCGTCGGGACCGGAATGGCGGTTCCCGAAAAGGTGCTGACCAACGCCGACCTCGAGAAGATCGTCGACACGACCGACGAGTGGATCCTGACGCGCACCGGCATCAAGGAGCGGCGGATGGCTTCGGAGGACGAGGCGCTCTCCGACTTCGCCGTGCCGGCGGCGGAACGGGCGCTGGAGATGGCCGCGATCCCGGGGACCGAGGTGGACCTGGTGATCTGCGCCACCGTCACCGGCGACATGACGTTTCCGGCGACGGCCAACGAGATCCAGGAGCGGATCGGCGCCAAGCGCGCCACCTCCTTCGACCTCGGCGCCGCCTGCACCGGATTCATCTACGCGCTCGGGGTGGCCAACTCGATGATCAAGAACGGCTCGATCGAGACCGCGGTCGTGGTCGGCGGCGAGATGCTCACCAAGTTCGTCGACTGGACGGACCGCGCGACCTGCGTGCTCTTCGGCGACGGCGCCGGGGCGGTGGTGCTGCGCGGCACCGAGGAGGACCGCGGCATCCTGCGGGTCCGGACCCACTCCGACGGCTCGCTCGGCGGGCTGATCTACCGGCCGGGGGGCGGCAGCCGCCATCCGGCGACCAACGGCTCGGGCGACCTGAACTTCATCAAGATGCGCGGCAACGAGACCTTCAAGATCGCCGTCAAGTCGCTCGCCGACGTGAGCGACGAGGTGCTCACCGACTGCGGCCTCGCCCACGCCGAGGTCGACTGGTTCATTCCACACCAGGCCAACCGCCGGATCATCGACGCCGTCGGCAAGCGACTCGAGGTGCCCGAGGGGCGCACCTACGTCAACATCGAGCGCTACGGCAACACCTCGGCGGCGTCGATCCCCATCGCCCTCGACGAGCTCAATCGGGACGGCAAGATCCGGCCCGGCCAGAACCTGCTCTTCTCCGCGTTCGGCGCCGGGTTGACGTGGGGCG
>JBFJMD010000339.1:0-3370 GCA_041634115.1 Thermoanaerobaculia bacterium
CCGGAGAGGCTGAGAACCCGCTCCTCCGATTCGAGCGACTTGAGCGACAGGGTCACCTTGCCGAGGCCGGTCGCCGAGAGCTGCCTTCCGGCGTCGCCCAGACGGGGCGCCGACTCCAGGGGATTCGAGGCGCCCAGCCCCTTGAGCAGACCTCCGACGGTGAGCGGCGTCTCGCCGGGGGGCCATTCGGCGGAGCAGGCGAGCTCGGAGGAGTCCCCGCCCAGCCGCCCGGCGAATCGGAGCTCGGCGCCGGCGAGCGAAACCGTCGCCCCGACCTCCGCTGACTGAAGTTCGATGCCGAGCCGCTCGAGCTCGCCGGCGGGATCGAATCTCTCGCTCATGGTCACCTCCCGGCGGATCCCGAGATCGCCGAGAAGTAGCCAGGCCTGCTTGCGTTCCCCGACGGTCGGACCCACCAACGCCAAGCGGTTGTGCGTCGGGCGGGGTGGCCGACTCCCAATGCGAAGCTATTGACTCCGCCAGCCTACCACGCGGGTTCGCGACTCAGTGCGGCTTCGCCACCAGCACCCGCGCCGCCAGGTCCAGGAACTCCTGACCGTCGAAGAGCTGGGTCCGCCGCGGACCCACCACGAAGGTCAGCTCGACCCGCTCGACCCCGCCCAGGTCGGCCAGGGCCTGGGCCAGGATCGGCGTCAGGTCCTTGGCGGCGTAGCCCCAGATCTCGAGCGGCTGCTCTCTCACTTCCACCCGGTGCCGGGTCTTCGCCTGCGGGCTCCACTCGAGAGCCTCGCGGCTGGCGATCTGCAGCCGGCCCGGGGGGCCGAGCAGGATCAGGGCCCGTCCCCGGTCGGTGAGGCTGCCGCGGACGCCCTCCTCCCCGTACAGCAGGTCCGCGGCCTCCACCCGCCGGTAGAAGGCGGCGCGGAACGAGTTCTCCTCGACGGTCGGGTCCGGGTCGCGCCGCGCCCAGAAAGTCTCGATGAACTCCGCCGCCTGCGGCCCGGTTTCGACGCGCCGCAGCTCGCGGCGCTCGGCCGCGGTCAGGAGCCAGCGCACCGGACCCTCGGCCCAGCCGTCGAGCTCGCTTTTGGCCGGCGCCGCCGGCGGCGGCGCCGAGCCGCACGCGAGGCCGCTCGCGACCGCCGCCGCCAGGACGAGCGCCCGCCACGACGCCCGCCCGGGCCGCGCCCCGCGAAAGCTCGGTGACGACGGCGGGCTCAGTTGATCTGCTTCTCCCCGCTCGGCTCGGGGGCCTCCACGATCGCACCGAACGCCTTCTCGTAGCGCTCCAGGTTCTCCGCCAGCGCCCGCAGGATGCGCTTGAGGTGACCCGGGCTGGAGACGATGCGCGCCGTCACGATCGCCTGCGGCGGCACCGCGTTGATGAAGTCGAGGATGAACTCCTCGCGCGTGTGGGTGATGCGCAGCAGGTTGGAATAGCGTCCCTTGAGCTCCTCGTCCGCGATCTTGACGTTGAAGCCCTTGTTCTCCTCAGGCATGATCGATCTCCTGCTGGCCGCGCCCGGGCGCTCAGCTCCGGTCGCCCTCGCGATCCCAGGCGACGGCGCCCGTGAAGTCCCAGCGGTGCTCGGGAAAGTAGATCCCCACCCCCGCGATCGCGGAGGTGACGGTGAAGCTCAGGATCCTGCGCTGGTAGTCGTAAGGATATCCGTTTCGGGTGTGCACCGCCACGTCGAGCAGGTACTCGCCGGGGGCCAGCCGCAGGGCCGGGCACACGATCCGCACCGTCGCGTCGCCGTCGAAGCGCGCCGGAACGAAGCCCTCGAGGTGGGTGTTCGTGCCCCAGCACTCGATCCCCCGCGGCGTGAAGACGCCGACGCCGAAAACGAAGTCGTCGAGCGGCCGCGACGCCCGCGCCGCGATCTCGAAGACCACCGGCTCGCCGCTCTCGAAGTTGTAGCGCTCGCGGCCCTGGCCGTCCACCAGCCGCACGGCGCCGATCTCCGCCTCGCCCGACCCCCAGCGCAGCACCTCCTCTTCCTCGGCGGGCTCCTCCGCCGCGGCGACCGGCTCGGACTCGGCGGCGGCCCGCTGCCGCTCCTCCGCCTCGCGCACCCGCTCTTCCTCCTCGCGGACCCGCCGCTCCTCGGCCTCCCGCGCCCGCTGCTCCTCGAGCTCGCGCGCCCGCTGCTCCTTGGCCTCGTGGTGGATCCGTCCCTCGGCCTCGGCGACCGCCTGCCGGTAGGCGTCGACCACCCTGCGCGGCGCCCCGGCGAGCCGCATCCGGCCTTCGTCGAGCCACAGCACCCGGTCCGAGAACTTCTCGATCAGACCGAGCGAGTGGCTCACCAGGAGCAGGGTCTTGCCGCGGGCCAGGAACTCCTCGATCTTGCGCAGGCAGCGATGGGAGAAGGCCTCGTCGCCGACCGCCAGCACCTCGTCCACGAGCAGCACGTCGGGGTCGGTGTGGACGGCCACCGCGAAGCCGAGCCGCACGTACATGCCCGAGGAGTAGTTCTTCACCGGCTCCTCCATGAAGTTCTCGAGCCCGGAGAACTCCACGATCCGCTCGTAGCGGCTCTCGATCTCGCGCCGCGAGAGGCCGAGCACGGCGCCGTTGAAGAAGATGTTCTCGCGCCCCGAGATCTCGGGGTGGAACCCGGCGCCGAGCTCGATCAGCGCCGCCACCCGCCCGCTCACCCGCACCCGCCCGGTGGTCGGCTTGAGCATGCCGGCGATGAGCTTGAGCAGCGTCGACTTGCCCGAGCCGTTGCTGCCGATGACCCCGAAGGCCTGTCCGCGCTCGACCGTGAACGACAGGTCCTCGAGCGCCGGGATCGTCTCCTCCGGCGTGAGCCCCGTCGTCAGGCTGCCCTCCAAGAGGGCGCTCTTCAGGGTCCGGAGCTGGAAGCCCGGGGCCATCCGGCGGTAGAGCTTGCCGAGGTTCTCGACCTCGATCACCGCGCTCATACCGCCTCCACCAGGCTGTCGCTCAGGCGCTCGAAGAGCCAGCTCCCTCCGGCCCAGGCGACGAGGCTCCAGACGACCATCTGGACCACCAGCTCGACCGTGGGCAGCGCGTGGTGGAAGAGGATCGCCTGGTAGGCCACCGTGTACGGCGTGAACGGGTTGAGCCACTTCACCACCCAGTGCAGCGGCGCCAGCGTAATCCAGGCCAGCGGGAAGATGATGGGGGTCAGATAGAAGAGCAGGGCCATCAAGTTGTTCAGGATGTCCTTGACGTCCTTGAAGTGCACGTTGAGCGCCGAGAGCCCGAGGGTGAGCCCGGAGACGGCGAAGAGCTGCAGCACCACCACCGCCGGCAGCAGCACCGCGGTCCAACCCCCCACCGGATAGCCCAGCCAGCGGCCCACCAGCAGGCCGCCGCCCAGGATCGGCAGGGCGAACAGGAAGTGGACGAGGTTCGAGACCACCGAGACCATGGGCA
>JBFJMD010000340.1:0-3369 GCA_041634115.1 Thermoanaerobaculia bacterium
CCGCGGTCTTCTCGACCGCGGCCTTCACCTGGTCCTCGAAGCGGATGTCGGTCTGGATCGCGAGCGCCTTGCCGCCGGCGGCCTCGATCTCCTCGGCGGCGCTGTGGATCGTCCCCGGCAGCTTCGGGTGGGGATCGCTCGTCTTGGAAGCGATCGCGACGTTGGCGCCGTCGGCCGCCGCCTTGAGGGCGATCGCCTTGCCGATGCCGCGGCTCGCGCCGGTGATGAAAAGGGTCTTGCCGCCGAGATCTCCCATCGTCGCCTCCCGCCAGGCCGCGGCCGGATCCCTTCCGGCCCGCCGGCGGGCGCTATCTTAGCCCGCGGCGGCCGGCCACCCCACCGCCCGTCATTCCGACGGGGCGTCGTGGGTCATCGGGTCGTCCAGGACCCGGAAATAGTGGTTCGTGCCGTAGAAGCCGAAGTTGCTGGCGCGGGAGGTGTAGAGGCAGGCGTAGGAGTCGACCTGGCTGGCGAACAGGGTCTTGCTCGTGCCCTGGCGGAAGAACGACCCCCAGTAGGGGTTGAAACGGCCCGAGATCCGCTCGGAGAGCCGCGCCACCCGGCGCAGCAGGTTGCGGTGGTGGTCCTTCATGTCCGAGAACAGCTCGTGGATCGCGGCCTGCGCCCGGTCGGGCAGCCCGGCGCCGGCCTCCTCGAGCCGCTTGTAGAGCGTCACCACGTCGTGCAGGCGGTCCATCTGGTGGCCCAGCTCGGCCAGCCGATGGCGCAGGTCGCGCAGCCGGTCGCGCTCGTAGGAGATCTCGGCCGACTTGCGGAACTCCTCCTCGAGCTCGCGCACGATGAGAGCCGTGCGCCAAGTGGACTCGCGCTTCGAGGAGACCACGTCGCCGTAGATGTGGTCGCCGACGTAGAGCACCTGCTCGCCGCGGCAGTCGAGCAGCCGCATGAGCCCGTCGAGCGAGCCGCCGCGGTAGACGCCGCCCCAGGCGGGGCGGTCGGTCTCGTCGAGGGCCGCGCCCTTCTCGTCCAGCGCCACGAAGGGGCGCTCCTGGCGGAAGAACCCCGGCTTGCGCGAGCTCGTGATCACCAGGTCGAAGAGCTGCCGCCAGGAGTCGAGCCCGGGCAGCAGGCCGTCGAAGAGGAAAGAGCAGAGGCCGCTGGCGTAGCGCCAGCCGGAGTTGGTGAGCAGGATGAGCCGGCGCCCGCCGAGCGCCAGGCGCTCGAGGGCGATCCCGAGCTCGGGGTCCCGGCGCAGGTAGCGCCCGGTGTCGGCGAGGACCCGCTCCTTGAGCGGCCCCTCGGCGTGCACCCAGTCGATGGCGGCGCGCACGTCCTCGAAGAGGCGCGTGAAGTCGGGCAGCCCGAGGGAGGGTCGGCGCTCGGCCAGCTCCACCAGCTCGGAGTAGAGGTTGGTCTCGGGCAGCTCGAACAGGGAGTCCACGTGGTAGAAGCGGTCGCTGGCGGGCTGGATCGGCTCCTGCCGGTAGAGGCGGATCAGGTCCTGGCGCTCCAGCCGGCGGCGCCCCAGGTAGGCCTGGCCGACGTAGCGGTGGCGGTTCATCCGCAGCACCGTCCCCGCCTGCTTGTCGATCAGCAGACCGCGGAGCGGGAAGTCGGGGCGGAACTCGAGCTTGCGCAGCGCCTCCGGGTAGCCCTGGCCGTCGATGAGCCGGTCGACGGCGAGCCGGAACGTCAGCTCCTCGAGCGGCAGGCGCTCGTAGTCGGCCAGGGTCCAGTCGAGGTCGAACCCGATGTGGCGAATGGACTCGAGCCGCAGGGTCCGGTTGACGAAGACGCGCCGCTGGGGCGGCGGTGTGCCGAAGCGCAGCGCGTGTCCGAGGAGGACCGAGTCCTTCGAGCCTCCGAGGTCCTCGCCGAGGATCGAGTCGAGGGCGGCCAGGGTGTCGGTCAGGGCGTCTCCTCCGGGGTGTGGCGACGGCGGGGGTGTGAGAGCATCGCCGGGGCCATGGTGATATCACATCCGCGGCGGGTCCTGATCCTGTGCACGGGCAACTCGGCGCGCTCGCAAATGGCCGAGGGCCTGCTGCGGGCGCTCGGCGGCGGGCGCGTCGAGGTGGCCAGCGCCGGCTCCGATCCTTCCCGGGTGCATCCGCTCGCCCTGCGGGCGATGGCCGAGCGCGGCCTGTCGATCGAAGGGCAGCGATCGAAGCACTGGCGGGAGCTGGCCGAGCGCGAGTTCGACGACGTGATCACGGTGTGCGACCGCGCCGCCGAGAGCTGTCCGATCTTCCCCGGCCCCGGGCGCCGCACGCACTGGAGCCTGCCCGACCCCGCCGCCGCCGAGGGCAGCGAGGAAGAGCGCTTGCGGCGCTTCGTCGATGTCCGCGACGATCTCGAGGGAAGGCTCGCGGCCTGGCTGCGGGGCTAGGCGGGGCCGGGTGCGGCGAGCGCCCGGCTCACCTCCGGCAGCAGCTCCTCGGCCGGCTCGGCGAGGCGCGCGATCCGGGGCCAGCCGGCGGCGCCGGCGGCGTGGGGGTCGATCGAGAAGGCGGGGGCCCCCCGGCGCCAGGCGGCCCGCAGCACGAGATCGGTGATGCCGACCGAGAACGAGGTGCCGGCGAAGACCACGACCGCCGCTTCGTCGGCGGCCTCGATCGCCTCCTCGAAGCGGTAGTCCGCGTGCTCCTGATAGTACTCGTCGAAGAAGAGCACGTGCGCTCGCAGGAAGGCGCCGCAGCGGGGACAGAGCGGCAGGGTCTCGCGCGAGAGCTCGCGCAGGAACGGCTCGAGGTCCACCTCGGTCCGCGGCAGCGAGCCGCGCGGCGAGCCCAGCTCGCAGCCGGGGCGCGAGCAGCGCAGCCGGTCCGAGGTGCCGTGGACCTTGATCAGCCGCTCGCTCCCCGCCTGCTCGTGCAGGGTGTCGATGTTCTGGGTGATCACCAGGAAGCCGCCGCCGCGCCCCGTCTGCCAGCGCTCGATCTCGGCCAGGGCGCGATGGGCGGGGTTGGGCCGGGCGGCGTCCACCTTCCGGAAGCGCTGGAGGTACCAGCGCCACTGTCCGACCGGGTCGCGCAGGAAGTAGTCGAACGTGGCCTTTTCGAGGTCGTGCTGCTTCCAGACCGCCTCGGGCTCGGGACCGCGAAACGTCTCGATGCCGCTGGCGCGGCTGATCCCGGCGCCGGTGACGACCAGGACGAAGCCGTCGCCGGCGTCGGCGATCGCCGCCGTGAGCCGCTCTGCGGCGCTCGTGGTCACGGGTCGATGGTAGTGACGCCCACCGCCGGTGTCCAGGCGCGATCGGAGCCACTCGCGCGAACGCCCTCCCGGTCGCGCTCCCGATGGTAGAGTCTGCCGCCTCGATGCAGCGCCTCCTCGCAGCGGCCGCCGCGCTCGCGGTGATCTCGGGCGCTTTACCCGCCGCCGCCGACGGCCCGGGGCCGCAGGAGC
>JBFJMD010000341.1:0-3369 GCA_041634115.1 Thermoanaerobaculia bacterium
GTCGGCCAGCTCGGTGTCGGCGAACGACTGCAGGAATCGCTGAAAGCTGGCCTCGGCGTCGAGATAGCGGCCCTGGTGGTAGAGCGTGTATCCGCGATCGTAGAGCGCCTGCGCCGCGGCGGTGACGGGGGCCGCGGCGGCTGAACCGTCGGCCTCCCCGGCGTCCTCGTCGCGCGGGCCGGCCGCCGGCGCGGGCGGCGCCGCGGACGCCGGAGGCGCCTCGCGGTCCGGCTCGAGGTCGCTCACCTCGACGGGCGCAGGAGCGGGGACGAACGGCGGCTCCGGCGCGGGCTCGAGCGGCGGCGGCCCCGGCGGCGGCGCGGGCACCGAACCGACGCGGCCGCCGCGCGACTGCAGATCGGCCACCTGCCGCCGCAGGCGCTCGATCTCCACTTCGGTCACCGTGATCTTGCGCTGGAGCTCGAGGATCCGGGCCTTCATCTCGACGATTTCGGGCGACTCTTCCGGCCGCGGCCGCGCCAGCGGAGTGGCACACGCCGAGACCGCGAGCGCGAGAGCGGCGAGGAGCGGTAGAGAGCGTCTCATTTTGCCTTGACCTCCCCGACCTTGGGGATCTTGTCCACGAACGGGCTGTCCGGGTGCTCGGCCCGCAGGCGGCCGAAGGCGGCTCGCGCCTTCTCGGGCTCTTTCACCTTCTTGTACGAGAGGCCCAGCAGATAGAGCGCCTCGTCCTGCCGCGCGAACTCGGGGTAGGACTCGAGCAGCGTCTCCAGGCGGCTGGCGGCGGCCTTGGCGAGACCCAGCTTGTAGTTGAACCGGCCCTTGATGAACTCCGACTCGGCGAGGTTGAGCCGCACGCTGGCGATTTGCTCCTGGGCCTGGACCGCGTACTCGCTGCTGGGGTAGAGCGCCAACACCTCCTCGTAGGCCTCGAGCGCCTTGTGGCTCGCGCTCTGGTCGCGGTCGGGCCGCAGCATGCGCTCGGCGAGGCTGTTGGCGATCTGGAACTGCACGTAGGCCGAGCGCTCGCTGGTCGGGAACCGGTTGCGGAAATCCCGGTACTTCGCCTCGGCCTTGATCATGTTCTCCGTGCCGCGCTCCAGGAAGTGGGTGTCGGCGGCGAGCAGCAGCGCCTCGCGCCCGGTGGCCGAGTTCGGCGCGACCTCGAACGCGTGGGTCAGGTACTCGCGCGCCTTCGCGTACTTCTTGGACTCCATCAGCTCCTTGCCGGTCTCCAGCGACTCCTCCGCCGACAGCTTGAGGATCGGGTCTTCCTTGATGCCGCCGCTGCCGCAGCCGGCGGCGGCCAGGAGGACCGCCAGCGCCGGGACCCACAACCACGTTCTCGGTCTCATTGGGGCTCCTGTCGAGCGCGCTCGCGAAGCTCCCGCATCGCGGCGACCGGATCGGCGGCGGCGAACACCGCCGAGCCGGCCACGCAGAGCTCGACCCCCGCGGCGACGACGTCGGCGATGTTGTCGGCGCCGATGCCGCCGTCCATCGCCAGCGTCGCCCGGGCGGAGCGTCGCTCGATCGTGTCTTTCAGTCTCTTGGCTTTCTCCAGCACGTAGGGCAGAAACGGCTGTCCCGCGAACCCCGGGTTGACCGACATCAGCAGCACGAAGTCGAGCGCCGGAAGGGCGTCGGTCAGGACTTCGATCGGGGTCGCCGGGTTGAGCGCCACTCCGGCCTGCGCGCCGCGGCCGCGGATCTCGTCCAGCAGCCGGTCGAGATGGGTCGCGGCCTCCCAGTGCACCGCCAGCCGCGCCGGCTTCGCCTCCAGGTAGTCGCCCAGCAGCCGGCCCGGGTCCTCGACCATCAGGTGGACGTCGAGGGGAATGTCGGTCGCCGCCGCCAGCGCCCGCACCACCGGTGGCCCGAAGGTCAAGTTGGGCACGAAGTGGCCGTCCATGACGTCGACGTGGAGCAGGTCGGCGCCGCCCGCGGCGCAGGTCCGCGCAACTCCCTTGAGGTCGGCCAGATCGCCGGCCAGGATCGACGGCGCCAGGAGCACCCGATCAGGCCCCCACCTGCTCGCTGGAGGCCACCACCAGCGAGATCACTTCGCTCTGCCGCAGCGGATGGCCGGGCAGCGGGAACTGCCGCAGCACCACTCCGGGGGCGATGCCCTCGTAGACCTCGAACTTGACGCTGCCGAGCCGCATCCCGTGGCGCTCGAAGAAGCGGCGGACCTGCTCGTAGTCGCGGTAGACCAGGTCGGGCATCAGGAAGGTCCTGCCGCGCGCCTCCCGGCAGAGGTAGAGCTCCACCGGAGCGCCGCGCCCGACGCGGCTGCCGGCCGCCGGGTTCTGCCGCACGACCGTGCCCGGAGTCTCCCATTCGCCGAAGACCCCCGCCGTCCGCCCCGGGGTGAGGCCGGCGGCGGTCAGGGTCACCTGGGCCGCCGGCAGCGCCATGCCCTCGAGCTTCGGCACCTCGACCAGCTCGGGGCCGAGCGAGACGACGCCCTCGACCGCGCTGCCGCGCTTCACGAGGCTGCCGGCGCCGGGGCTCTGCTGGAGCAGGCTGCCGGCGGGCATCTCGTCGTCGAAGCGGGCGCTGTCCTCGCGCACCAGCAGCTCGAGGCCCTGGTCGGAGAGCCGGGCCGAGGCCTCGACCTCGGTCAGGCCGACGACCTCGGGCACGGTGGTCGCGCCGCGCCGCACGAAGAGGCTGAAGGCGAAGTAGCCGGAGACCACGAAGGTGGCTAGGACGACGACGGCGTAGAGCGCCCATCCGAGCTTGCGCAGGATCCCCGACATGGCGGGCAGTCTAGCAGCCCGCGGCGGCAGTCCGCGAGGTCCCGGCGCGGCCGCCGGACGGCCGGACGAAAGGCGCCGCGGGGCGCCCCGGATGATAGAAAAGCGCGATGCGGGGACCACCTCTCGGCGCCCACGTGTCGATCGCGGGCGGCGTCGAGCGGGCGATCGAGCGCGCCCGCGAGCTGCGCTGCGAGACGGCCCAGATCTTCGTCAAGAACGCCAGCCAGTGGGCCGGCAAGCCCCTGGACGACGAATCGGCGGCGGCCTTTCGCGTCGCCCGCGCCGACAGCCCGCTCGGGGCGATCGTCGCCCACGCCAGCTATCTCATCAACCTCGCGGCCCGCGACCGCTCGATCCTCGCGAAGTCGAGGCGCGCCCTCGCCGACGAGCTCGAGCGCTGCGAGCGGCTCGGGATCGACGGCCTGGTCGTCCACCCGGGGGCCCACATGGGCGCGGGCGAGGAGCGCGGCGCCGCGCGGGTGGCGAAGTCGCTCGACCGCGTCCTCGCCGGCCGCCGCCCCTCCGGCACCCGCATCCTGCTCGAGAACACCGCCGGCCAGGGCACGGTCCTCGGCCATCGGCTGGAGCAGCTCGCCGCGATCCGCGCCGCCTGCTCGCGGCCCGAGCGGATCGGCGTCTGCATCGA
>JBFJMD010000342.1:0-3366 GCA_041634115.1 Thermoanaerobaculia bacterium
ATTCGGCAAAGGCCACGCGGCGCTCTCGGCGGCGGGGGAGAGCGGCGCCGGCGTCGAGCTGGTCGGCTGGGGGTGGGCGGATCGGATCGCGGAGCTCGGCCCCCGGTTCGAGGTCCTCGGCGCGATCGAGCTCGACCGCTACACTGGGGGACCGGTGGTGCGGCTGGTCGACGCCCGGACGGTCTGAGCCCTTTCGCCCCGGCCGCGTAGAATCGGACGATGGCGCGCAAGGCGAGATACCTGCCGGTGGTGCGGGCGCGGCGGTGGCTGCTCCTGGTGCTGGCGCTCGTCGTCGTCGGGGTGGCGGCGAGCTGGTTCCTCGGCCGCCGCGGCGCCGAGTCCGAGGTCCCGGCGGCCGACGACCCGCAGCGGCCGCGCCCGAAGGGGCTGGTGCTCGCCGGCGAGGGCTTCGACTACGAGCTCTCCGACGGCGAGCGCAAGGTCTTCCGGATCCAGGCCGACAGCATCCTCTCCGACCGCCGCGAGAACATCACCCTCGAGAGGGTCCAGATCGCGATCACGCGGGAAGACGGCTCCGTCCTCCAGGTCTTCGGCGACCGCGCGGACTACCGCCTGGGGACGAGCGAAGCGCGGCTCGCGGGAGGCGCCCGGGTGCGATCCGACGACGGGCTCGAGCTGCGGGCGCGGGAGTTCGATCTGATCGAGGACGGCAAGGTGCTGGTGACCGCGGGCCGGGTCGAGTTCGGCCTGGAGGGGGCCTATCGCGGCGAGGCGCGCCGGGTCCACTACGACCTCGAGGAGGAGGTCCTGCAGCTCACCGGGGACGTCGTCGTCGAGAGCCTCGAGGGGGGCTCGGTCAAGAGCAAGCTGCTGGTCTACGAGCGGGGTCCGCGGGTGCTGCGCCTGGAGGGCGAGGTCGCGATCGAGGGCGGCGGCGGCCGGCTGCGCGCGCGGCGCGTCACCGTCCACCTCGACGAGGAGGAGAAGCAGCCGACCTTCGTGCGCGCCCGCTGGAACGTGAGCGGCGAGCTCCAGCGGCCCGGCGGCGGGGACCTGGAGACCGAGGTCTCCTTCGAGGGCAACGAGCTGTCCCTGCTGCTCGCCGACGGCGAGCCGGCGTCGGCGGAGCTCGACCCGGTCGCCGGCCGCCAGGTCCGCCTCTCCAGCGCGGACGGCTCGGGTCTCCAGCGGCGGATCGTGGCCCCCCGGCTGACCGCCGACTTCGCCGCGGGCGTCGTCCAGATCGTCCGCGCCTACGACGGCGTGGAGCTGTCCGAGAGCCTGGCCGTCGGCCGCGGCGGCTGGACGCTGCGCTCGGCCTGCGGCCGCTGGCTCCTCGCCGGCTTCGACGCGGACGGCGAGCTCGAGGACCTGGTGCTGCAGAACGACGTGGACTATCAGGAGCCGGGCCTGCAGATGGTCGGCGACCGGGTGGAGCGCCGCCCGGACAACTCCACGGTCACCGGCAGGCCGGCCGTGGTCCGCACCGACCGCGGCGAAGTCGTGGCCCCGCGGATCGCCTTCTCGGAGGACGCCGGACGCCTGCAGGCGTCGGACGGCGTGCGCGCCGAGCTGCCGCGCGGCGGCAAGTTCCGGCTGATCGGCGAGGCGGCGGAGGAGCCGATCCGGATCACCGCGAAGAGCGCCCGCTGGACCGAGCGGCCCTGGCGGGCCGAGTTCCGCGAGACGGTGCGGGCCTGGCAGGGGGAGAACTACCTGGTGGCGAACCGGATCGTCGGCCTCGACGACGGCGATCGCCTCGAGGCCGAGGGCGCCGTCAAGACCGTGGTGCGGCCGCGGGACGAGGCGCCGGCCGCCGCCGCCGCCGAGCGGCGCGCGCCGGTCGAGGTCACCGCGGAGCGCATGGTCTACCTGCGAGCGGAGCGGCTCGTGACCTACTCGGGCCGGCCGCGGGCGCTCCAGGCCGGCCGCACGGTGACCTGCGACGAGCTTGACATCGTGCTCGGCGAGAGGGATAGATTCGACAGCCTGCGCTGCCGCGGCGGCGCCCGCCTGGAGAACCCCGAGCGCGGCCAGACCGTCGAGGGGGAGGACGCGGTCTACCGGCCCGACTCCGGGGTCGCCGAGGTCTCGGGCGCCCCGGTCGTCCTGCGGGACCGCGAGGGGGGCGAGGTCCGCGGCAAGATCGTCGTCTACGACTTCGAGAAGGGCACCGCCCAGGTGCGCAGCGCCGCGAGCGCGCCGGCCCCGGCGGCGCCCGCGTCCGCGCGCGAAGAGCCCCCGACCCCATGAGCCCGAGCCCCGGCAGCCTCTCCACCCGGAATCTGCGCAAGGCCTACCGGGGTCGGGCGGTGGTCAACGACGTCTCGATCGAGGTCCACCCGGGGGAGATCGTCGGGCTGCTGGGCCCCAACGGGGCCGGCAAGACGACGACCTTCTACATGGTCGTGGGCATGACCCAGCCCGACTCGGGCCGCGTCTACCTCGGGCACGAGGAGATCACCGAGGTGCCGATGTACCTGCGGGCCAAGAAGGGGATCAGCTACCTGCCCCAGGAGCCGTCGGTCTTCCGCAAGATGTCGGTCGAGGACAACATCCGCTCGATCTTCGAGACCACCGACCTGCCGCAGGAGGTGCAGGAGCAGCGGCTCGACCATCTCATCGAGCAGTTCAACCTCGGGCGGGTCAGGAAGAGCCCGGGCTACGCGCTCTCCGGTGGCGAGCGGCGGCGGGTCGAGATCGCCCGCGCCCTGGTCATCAGCCCCCACTACATCCTGCTCGACGAGCCTTTCGCCGGCATCGACCCGATCGCCGTCATCGACATCCAGGCGATCGTACGCCACCTGAAGGCCGAGGGCATCGGCGTCCTGATCACGGATCATAACGTTCGGGAAACATTGAAAATAACCGACTCGGCCTATATCATCAACAACGGTGAGATCCTCCGTTCCGGCCCGCCCGCAGAGCTGTCCGAAGACCCCCAGGTGAGGAAGATCTATCTAGGGGAAGAGTTCACCCTCTGATCGGCCGAGAACCCCGAGACCATGGCCCTCGAACAGAAGCTGCAACTCCGGCTGGCGCAGAAGCTGGTCATGACGCCGTCGCTGCAGCAGGCGATCAAGCTGCTGCAGATGACCCGGCTCGAGCTGCAGAACACGCTCACCCAGGAGCTGGTCGAGAACCCGGTGCTGGAGGAGACGGACACGATCGAGGAGGAGAAGGAGGCGCAGGCCGACGGCGAGGAGAAGGAGCCCGAGGTCGAGGAGAAGGACCCGATGGACGCCATCGACATCGAGGCCTACTTCAACGACTACTGGGAGGGCTCGACCGGACCGTCGACCTTCGAGTACCGGGAGGCGCCGCCGATCGAGAACAGCCTCAGCCGCGAGCCCGACCTCTACGACCACCTCCTCTGGCAGCTCCACATGACCGACGTCTCGGGGC
>JBFJMD010000343.1:0-3365 GCA_041634115.1 Thermoanaerobaculia bacterium
GGACCGGCTGTCGGTGGACTGGCACGTCTACCGGGTGGGGGAGTACAAGTCGGCGGTCGAGCCCTACATCCGCGACGACATGTCGCCGGAGGCGCGCGAGGACCGCCGGGTCTGGCTCGAGGGCCTCTGGCGGGGCTACGCCGAGGACGTCGAGCGGGCGCGCGGCCTCGCCCCGCGGGCGGTGCGCGACTACGCCGAGCGCTTCCACGAGATGCTGGGCGAGCACGGCGGCGACGCGGCCGCCACCGCCCTGGCCGCGGGTCTCGTGGACAAGGTGGCCCCGCGCGACGAGGTCCGCGCGCGGCTGATCGAGCTGGTCGGCGAGGACGAGTCGACCGGCAGCTTCTTCCAGGTCGGCTACGGGGCGTATCTGGACGCGACCGAGCGCGACGAGAAGAAGAGCGACAACAAGATCGCCGTGGTCGTGGCCAGCGGCACGATCCTCGACGGCGAGCAGCTCCCGGGGGCGATCGGCGGCGACTCGACCGGTCGCCTGATCCGCAGCGCCCGCGAGGACGAGGAGGTCAAGGCGGTGGTGCTGCGGGTGGACAGCCCCGGCGGCAGCGCCTTCGCCTCGGAGATCATCCGCCGCGAGGTCGAGCTCACCCGCGAGGCGGGCAAGCCCGTCGTGGCGTCGATGGGGAGCGTCGCCGCCTCCGGCGGCTACTGGATCTCGATGTCCGCGGACGAGATCTGGGCCAGCCCCTCGACGCTGACCGGCTCGATCGGGATCTACGCCATGGTGCCGACCTTCTCCCGCAGCCTCGCGCGGCTGGGCGTCCATTCCGACGGGGTCGGCACCGCGCCGCTCGCCGGCCGGCTGCGGCCGGACCTCGACCTGCCGGAGGAGGCGGCCGAGGTCCTCCGCCAGCTCATGCAGAAGGGCTATCGGGACTTCATTACCAAGGCCGCCGAGGGCCGGGGCAGGAGCGAGGAGGAGATCGACCGGATCGCGCGCGGCCGGGTGTGGATCGGCAGCGAGGCGCTGGAGCTCGGGCTGGTCGACCGGCTCGGCGGGCTCGACGAGGCCGTGGCCTCGGCCGCCGCCCTCGCCGGCGTCGGCGACGACTACCGGCGCCGCTTCGTCGAGCCGGAGCGCAGCACGGCCGAGCGGCTGCTCTCGTGGTTCGTCGGCTGGTCGGCCCGGGGAGGCGCGGCGGAGCGGCCGGCGGTCCTCTTCGAGCGCCCCGAGCGCTTCCTCGCGGCCGCGCTGGAGCAGGAGGCCGCGGGCCTCGCCTCCTCCGCCGATCCGGTCGGGGTCTACGCCTACTGCTTCTGCCGGGCGGACTGAGGCGATCTCTTCAGGCCAGCCCGAAGGCGGCCAGGGCGGGGACCGCCACCTCGGCGCCCGCCTCCGGCACGAAGTGGCCCCAGTCGGCAAGCAGCAGGGGCTCGGGGCAGCCCCGGATCGCGTCCCGCAGGTACTCCATCGCCGGCCCCCCGACCACCGGGTCCCGGAGCCCGACGGCCATGAAGGTCGGGCCCGCCCACTCGCGGCCGAGCCAGTCGCGGGCGCGCCGCGAGAGCTCGGCGCCGGGGTCGTCGGGGCGCTCGGGGACGATCTGCGGGAACCGGCGCACGCCTGCCTTGAAGCGGGCGTCCGGGAAGGGCGCGTCGTAGGCGGCCCGCTCGGCCTCCGAGAGCTGCGGGCAGGCGCGCCCCAAGAGCCGGCCGACGTCCATGTCGGGATGGGCGGCGCACCAGGCGCGCCACTCCAGAAAGCCCTTCGTCAGCGGCACGTCGCCGGTGCCGAGGGCGGTGTTCATGACCACCAGGCGCTCGATCCGCTCGGGCATCTCCATCGGCAGGGTGAGCCCCAGCAGGCCGCCCCAGTCGTGGCAGACGAGGGTGATCCGGGAGAGATCGAGCCGATGGATCAACGCGGCCAGGGCGCCGCGGTGGAAGTCGAAGGTGTAGGTCGAGTCCGCGGCCGGCTTGTCCGAGCGCCCGAAGCCGAACAGGTCGGGCGCGACGGCGCGCAGCCCGGCGGCGGCGAAGACCGGGATCATCCGGCGATAGAGGTAGGACCAGGTCGGCTGCCCGTGCAGGCAGAGGACCGTCTCGGCGGCGTCGGCGGGGCCCTCGTCCAGATAGTGCAGGCGCAGGCCCTCGTAGCCCGCGAGCTCCTCGAGGTAGCGGGGCTCGAAGGGGTAGCCCGGGAGGGCGCGGAAGCGCTCGTCGGGGGTGCGCAGGATCTCTCTCGTCATGGCGCCCCGAGCCTACACCGGGCGGTCCCCGGGCTCCGCGCCGGTGCGGTAGAGTCGGGGCTCCGACGGCGCCGGCGGCAAGGCGCCCGGGCGAGAAAAGCGGGCTTCGCCATGGACAAGACACTGCGCGTCGGGCTGCTCTCCGCGGTCCAGAACCTGGATCCGCTCAAGGCCCAGGATTTCGTCAGCGCGATGGTCGTCGCGCAGATCTTCGAGAAGCCGTATCTCTCGCGCGCCGCCGACCAGCCCTCCGAGCCGGTGGTCTTCGCCGAGCCGCTCGAGGGCGACCCGGACGCGGCGCCGGGGACCGCCTATTCGGCGGCGGTGCGGCCCGGGCTCGAGTTCTCCGACGGCACGGCGCTCACCCCCGAGCACGTCGTCGCGGCCCTGCGCCGCGCCGGCCCGCTCGTCGAGCAGGCGGAGATCGAGGCCCGCGGCGAGCGCGTCGCCTTCCGACTGAAGCGCCCCAACGCGCGCTTCGACCTGGCGCTCACCCAGACCTACTGCTCGATCACCCTGGAGAAGGACGGCCGGCTGCTGGGCACCGGGCCCTACATGCCTGCCGCCGACGCCACGCCCGAGGTCATGCGCCTCGTGCGCAACCCCCGCCACCGCCGCGCGCCCGACGTCGAAGAGCTGGTCTTCACCTACTACCCCCCCTCCGACGACGGCAGGCCGGAGCGGCTGCTCGCGGCCTTCGGGCAGGGGGAGGTGGACTTCTGCAACGTCCTGCCGCGGGGCGACGTGTCGGGCCTGCGCGAGGTGCGCAAGCACTTCGAGCCCGGCAACTCGACGGCGATCCTCTACTTCAACACCGAGCGCCCGGGCCTCGCCGACCGCAAGGTGCGCGCCGCCATCGCCCGGGCCCTGGACCGGCTCGAGATCTCGCAGATCTCGTACACGAACGCCCTCGCCTTCCGGGCGAAGGGCCTGCTGCCGCCGATGATGAGCGCCGCCTCGGACGAGCTGACCTACGACCTGGACCGGGCGCGGGAGGCGCTGGCCGAGGCCGGCGCCCAGCCGCGGCGGCTGAGCCTGCTGCTCATCTTCGGCCCCCGGCCCTATCTGCCGCATCCGCGCCAGGTCGCGGAGTACGTGACGAAGCAGCTCGGCGAGCTGGGCGTCGCCGTCGACGTCGAGACGACCGAGGGCAGCGCC
>JBFJMD010000344.1:0-3258 GCA_041634115.1 Thermoanaerobaculia bacterium
GCCGAGGACCGCGACCTGCTCGACCTGCTCGCGGCCCACGCGGCCTCGGCGCTGTTCGCCGCCCAGGTCTATTCCAGAACCGACCGCAAGCTGAGGACGCTCGAGAGCCTGGTCAAGCTGGTGCGCTGACCGCCGCTCCTCCGCCGGAGGCCCGAGTCCGCGCCGGCGAGCTTCGACCCACCTTCCCCGCATGAGCATCTCCGGCGATCTCCAGGACGTCTCGGTCGCGGAGGTGATGCAGTTCATCCATCTCGGCCGCCGCACCGGCACGCTGGCGATCCGGTCCAGCTCCCGGCGGGCCGAAGTGGGCTTCCACCGCGGCCGCATCATCAGCGCCCTCACCCCGGGAACGAAGAAGCTCGGCGAGTTGCTGGAGGAGATGCATCTGGTCGAGCGCGCCCAGCTCGAGGAGGCGCTCGAGCGCCAGCGAGTGGAGCGGCCGCGGGTCTCGCTCGGCAAGATCCTGGTCACCGCCGGCCTGATCTCCCCCGACCGTCTGCGCGAGGCCGTCGCCGGCCAGATCGAGCAGACGATCTACGACCTCGTGACCTGGCGCGAGGGCGAGTTCGAGTTCGCCCTCAACGAGCTCCGCCCGGTGGACGACATCGCGGTCTATCCGGGCGACATCCTGCCCGACATCAATCTCGACACCCAGATGGTCGTCCTCGACGCGCTGCGCATCTTCGACGAGCGCAACCGAAGCAAGGAGGCCGAGAGAGAGGCGATCGGCCAGACCCGCGAGGCGGAGGCCGCGGAGAGCGTCGCGAACGGCGAGGAGGCGGACGGCGAACGGCGCCGCCTCGACGACCTCTTCGAGGAGAGGGAGGCCGAGAGCGCCGGGGCCGCGCGCGCCGAGGCCGGGGGCGAGGACGGCGCCCAGGGGGCGATCCGCCTGCAGGCCGTCGGCGCCGACGACGAGACGCTCTCCGGGCTGCGCGCGAGGATCCCCGAGGAGGTGGCCCGGGTGACGCGGATCGACCTCCTCGACGCCGGCCTGAAGCTCCCCGGCGAGAGCTCGCCGGTGGTGCTGCTCGACCTCCGCTCCGCCACCGGGCTGGAGGACGTCGAGGCGCTGCGCCGCACGCGCCCGCGGGCGGCGGTGATCGCGCTCGTCGACTCGCCGGAGATGATCGCGGCGGCCTACGGCGCGGGGGCCCTCGCCGCCCTGCCGCCCGACCTCGACGCCGTCGCCGCCTGCGTCAGGACCCTCGTCGCCAGCCGCAACCGGCCGCAGACCACCGGCGCCGTCACCGCCGCCGGCTTCGCCAAGCTGCGCCGGGTGGTGGCCGACCTGCGGTCCGGCCTGCTCTCCGCCACCGTGGCGCTCAACCTGATGCAGGTGATCTCGGAGTCGGTGGAGCGGGCGGTCATGTTCCTCGTGCGCGAAGGCCAGCTGATGGCGCTCGGCGCCTTCGGCTACAGCGCCGACGAGCGCCCCCTCGCCTCGATCACCAGCGGTCTGCGGATCGACTTCGCCTCCGGGGGCGCCCTGGTCGAGGCGATCGAGCACGGCCAGACCCGGTCGCTGGTCTTCGAGGACGCGGGCCTCCCCGCCCGCTTCAGGGAGATGGTGGGCCGGCCCCGCACCGGGCAGGTGGTCGTCTTCCCGGTCCTGGGCAGCGCGCGGGTGATCTCGGTCGTCTACGCCGACAACGGCCCGCTGAGTCGCGAGATCGGGGAGATCGAGATCCTGGAGCTGGCGGCGGCCCAGGTCGGCGTGGCGCTGGAGAACGAGATGCTGCGCCGCCGGATCGCGCGCCGGGAAGGCTAGCCGGTCACTCCGGCGCCGCGCCCCACTTCAGGTCGAAGTGGGCGCCGTCGTCCTCGAGCCGCAGCTCGTACTCCACCCCCTCCAGCCCGAGCAGCTTGCCGGCCCCCGCGTAGAAGCCCGCTGCGACGTAGAGGTCGGCCTCGGAGTAGGTCGGCGCCTCGGCGAGGTGGACCTCGGCCGATCGCCGGTCAGTGCCGATCGCGACGATCATCCTGCCCCGGTTGTAGAAGCGCTCGTGGAGGATCGCCGCCCGCTGCAGGAAGCCGGCGTAGTCCTTCCCCGACGCGAACGCCTTGTAGACCGTGGTCAGGACCTTGCCGGCCGAGTAGGCACCCACCTCCTCCAGCTTCGCGAGGTCGCCGCCGTAGAACCGGTCGGCGATCGCCCGATTGAGCTCGTCGTAGACCGAGAAGGGGTACCAGGCGGAGTCGAGCACCGGCAGCAGCCCGGGCCGGCGGCCGAAGGACTCTCTCAGCTCCCGCTCGGCGGCGGCGCCGTAGCGCTCGCGCACGAAATCGAACTTGGAGCGGATCGAGCTGCCCTTGACCTTGTAATCGCTCTCCACCGCCGGCCTCGCCCGCGCGACCGCGCGATGCTAACAGAGCGTGCGGCGGCCGCGGCCCGACGATCCGCGATCTCCTTGACAGCGATGGAGACCGACACTAAACTTTCTTCTAAACCATTTGGTACCTGACCGGGTCGACCTGTGGGTGAACGAATCGACGGGGGATTCCGTGCTGCCGTATCCGGCAGCGGGATCTCCGCGTCCGCCCCGGGGCCCGGCGGGTGCGTCTCCGGGTAAACAGGGCGGCGGCGGCGTGGAGCGGATTCGCCGAACGGAACGCCTAGACATCGAAGGGGAGGCTCGGTCGATGATCGCAAAAGAGCGCACCTGTCGAAGCACTCTGGCGGCCCTCGCCTGCCTGGTCTTCACGACCGGCTTCTGGGCCTGCAAGGAGAAGCCGCCGGAGCCCGGCACCGTGAAGGACGAGGCCCTGGCCGCCGGGCGCACCTCCGAGTCCTTCCCGGGCGCCGACGAGGACTACTTCGCCGACATGGACTACGGCGTCTCCAAGGACCCCGATGAGGTGATCCGCAGGATCGCCGAGGCCGTCGGCGTGTCGCCCGACGATCTCGACGACGACAAGGAGGACTACCTGAAGAGCTTCGTCGTCGGCCGCAACAACTGGAACGTCTGGTCCGGCGGCAACGACCGCTTCTGGGACTACATGGCCAACAACACCTTCGGCGCCATGGACCTGCTGAAGACCCTCTCCTCGCACCCCAAGGTGAGCTACGAGTACGACGGCAAGGAGTACGAGGCCAGCCGCGACCGGCGCTGGTATTGGTACGGCCTGGTCAACGAGCCCTGCTTCTCCAAGTGGCGGCCGGCGGCGGACTGCGACCCGGCGAAGGACAAATGGGCCTGCGGGAATCCGGACCGCTGGGGCCTCTGGCTCGACGTCCGCGACCCCGACTGTCCGCCC
>JBFJMD010000345.1:0-3257 GCA_041634115.1 Thermoanaerobaculia bacterium
GGCCCTCGCGGTCGATCGTGGCCTCGAGGATGACGGTGCCTTCGAGGCCGACCCGAAGGGCCGCCTGGGTATAGCTGGGCTGGACGCCGGAGATCCGCACCGGCTTCGTCATGTCGCCGCCGAAGCGGAGGATCTCGGTCCGCGGCTCCGGGGGCGCCGGGATCTCGGTCGGCAGGGCGGCGAGGCCCCGGGTCGCGATCAGCGGCGGCTCGTCGATCGGCCAGCTTCTGAGCGGCTCGGGCTCCTCGGGCGTGGGATCGGGCACCGGCACCCGCCGCACCTCGGGCTCGGGGACGACCGGCGTCGGCGGCGGCTCGGGCCGCACCCACTCGATGTCGGTCAGCCGCACCGGCTCGCGCACCGGGTCCGGCAGCGGCGCCCGGAGCTCCAGCGCCGGAATCGTGACGGAGAAAAAGACCGCGTGCACGAGGACGGCGAGGGTCGCCGCGAGCCGCATGCGCAACCGGTCGGCGCGCTCTTCGACGGCCAGGTCGGCGGCCCGGGTCGAAGAGGCCGGCGCCGCCCGGGCGAGGGCCCGCCCCCTTGCGTGGACCGACTGTCGACGTCTCATCTCGGGCTCCATTCCGGCCGGCCGCCGCGCCGCGGGTCCGAGCTCCGCGGTCCCGTGCCGTCCATCCGGATAGACCCGGATCCCGGCCCTGGAGTTCCCGGCGACGAGCCGGCGGGGGCGGCGCCCCGCCGCTACATCGAGATGGAGCCCTTGCGGAAGTCGGTCTTGCCGAGCAGCGCGTTGACCAGGACCGGACGGCCGGCGCGGGCCTCGGCCTTGGCGGCGCGCAGGACCTCCGGCGCGTCCTCGGGACGCTCGAGCTTGAAGCCGACGCCGCCGTAGCCCTCGGCGACCTTGTGGTAGTCGGTGCGCAGCAGCACGGTGCCGACGTCGTCTTCGAGGATCTCCACCTGCTCGCGGGCGATCTGCGCCCAGGAGGCGTCGTTGCCGACCACCGCGACGAGGCCCAGGCCGTGGCGTACGCAGGTGTCGAACTCGGCCAGGCTGTAGGCGGCGGAGCCGTCGCCGTAGATTACCCACACCTCGGCTTCGGGGCGGCAGAGCTTGGCGCCCACGGCGAAGCCGCCGCCGACCCCGAGGGTGCCGAAGACGCCGGGGTCGAGCCAGGAGAGCGGCCCACGCGGCGAGACGGTGTAGGAGGCGGTGGCGACGAAGTCGCCGCCGTCGGCGACCAGCACGCTGTCGTCGTCGAGCGCCGCCTCGATCTCGCGGCAGAGCGCCAGCGGGTTGACGAAGTCGGTCGCCCGCCGCGCCATCTCGTCGATCTCGCCCTCGCGCTCGCGGTCGTTCTGGGACAGCTCCGCGAGCCAGTCCGACCACTTGGAGCGGTGGCGCCCGCCGGAGCGCGGCTCCCCCGCTCCCGAGCGCTCGGCCAGCGCCCGCACGAAGCGCGCCGGATCGCAGAGCGCTCCCAGGCTCGGCCGCCGGTTCTTGCTGAGGTCCTCGCGGCTGCGGTTGGCCGAGATCAGCTTCGCGCGGCCCGAGATCTGGCGGCCGTACTCGAGCCGGAAGTCGCAGGGGACGCCGGCCAGGATCACCAGGTCCGCGGCCTTGAGCGCCTTGCGCCGCTTGTGCCGCATCTGCAGCGGGTGGGCCCGTCCGAGCAGGCCGCGGGCCATGCCGGAGAGGTAGACCGGCATCCCGAGCCGCTCGACCGCGGCCGCCAGCTCCCCGGCCTCGGGGGCCTCGAGCAGGGCCTGGCTGCCGACCATCAGGACGGGCCGCCGGCAGCGGGCCACGAGGGCCGCCCCGCGGCGCACGGCCGAGCGCGGCGGCGCGGGGCCGTCGCCCGGGACCGGAGCCTCCGGCGGCTCCCCCGCCGCCCCCGCGAAGAGCCGGTCGAGGTGGCGCCGCAGGTACCAGCCGAGAAGGCGCCCCTTGAGGCTCTTCGCCGCGCCGCTCGCCCCCATCTGGCCGTAGAGCCCGCGCACCGTCTCCTCGGAGTAGAGCAGGTCCACCGGGCACTCCACGAACACCGGTCCCGGCACCCCCTCCCGCGCCACCCGCAGCGCCCGCTCCACCGCCGGCGCCAGATCGCGGACCCGGCCCACGCTCGCCGCGTGCTTGACGTGCGGCCGGAAGAGCGCCAGCTGGTCGATGTCCTGGAGCGAGCCGCGGCCCTTCAGGATCGTGCCCGTGGCGCCGCCCAGAATGACCACTGGCGACTGTGCGAGCTGGGCGTTCTTGACCGCGGTGATGGTGTTGGTCACCCCGGGGCCGGCCGTCACCGCCGCCACCCCGGGCACGCCCGAGAGGCGCGCCACGGCGTCCGCGGCGAAGACCGCGTCGACCTCGTGGCGGACGTCCACGACCCGGATCCCGAGCTGCTTCGCGCCGACGAGGATCGGCGAGATGTGGCCGCCGCAGAGGGTGAAGAGGAACCGGACGCCGTGGCGCTCGAGGACCCGCGCGACGCGATCTCCGCCGTGCACCGCCGTCTTCCCGCTCAGCGGTCGAGGACGTGCTGGTCCGGCGTGTAGCAGAGCAGCTCGCCGCTCAGGACGAGGTCGTCGCCGCGGCGCACCTCGACGTTGACGAAGTGCTTCGGTCCCTCGCGGTCGCTCACCGCGGCCTCGGCGAGGAGGGTCTCGCCGACGACGACGGGCTTGAGGAAGCGGGTCTCGGCTTTCGCGAGGACGACGTTGGGATGGTTGACGGCCAGCATGGCGGCGTAGTCGGCGAGCCCGAAGACGAAGCCGCCGTGGACGAGGCCGCGGTCGTCGGCGGCCATGCGCGGGGTGGTCGCGAGGCGCACCCGCGCCATCCCCTCCTGGAGCTCGACCACCTCCCCGCAGAGATCCGCCCGGATCGCGCCGTGAGTCCTGACGGCCATGACGAGGCCTCAGGATATCCCACCGGCGGCGTTTAGAGTTTCCCTTGGGTCCTTGCAGCCTGCCGCCGGACGGAGTGCCCTGCCGCGGCTCCCCGCCCCAGGCGGGAGATCGATCGGATCACCCCCCCAAACCCTCGGTCCCTTCCCCACCCTCCAGGTGGGGCAGGGACGCCGCCGTCCGGCACCTTCTCCGGTGATTGGTGGGGTGAAGGCGATCGGCGCTTCGGCGGCCCAGGGTGACATGCCGTCGGCACTCCGGCGGTCGATCGCGATCTGCGGCAGCTCTTCGGCGAAAGCTCGAAGCCTCTTTCGTTCGCAGTTCAAGGAGGCGTTCCGGGGGCCGGGGAGGCCCGCTCCGGGTAGCTCTCCGCCAGCGCTCTCGTGAGCCTCCGA
>JBFJMD010000346.1:0-3241 GCA_041634115.1 Thermoanaerobaculia bacterium
GAGCGACCTGAGCACGGCCAGGTCTGGCTGTGGTACCCGACCACAGACAGACCACCGCGCGCACCGGGAGCGAACGAGGGACCCCTCCCGGGGCTCCCGGCCCGGCCCGAACGCGGATCCGGTCCGAACGCCCGGCACGGTGTCCGGGCGCTACCCGCGGATATACTGATTGCCTGGAGGACGGTCGCCGGGCGCGACCGTGACAAGGACATGTTCGAGCAGCTCGCCGAGATCGAAAAGAGGCACGAGGAGCTCACCGCGAAGCTCGCGGACCCGGAGATCCTCGCCGACCAGAACGCCTACCGGGAGGCCAGCAAGAAGCTGGCCGAGATCTCGCACACCGTGGGCCTCTACCGCAGGCTGCAGCAGGTCGAGCGCCAGCAGGCCGAGACCGACGAGCTGCTCGCCGGCCTGGCGAAAGACGACGAGCTCTACGAGATGGCGGAGGCCGAGCGCGACGAGCTGGCCGAGCGGGCGGAGAAGCTGCGCGAGGAGCTCACGGTCGAGCTGACGCCGAAGGACCCGGACGACGAGCGCAACGTCGTGCTCGAGATCCGCGCCGGCACCGGCGGCGACGAGGCCAGCCTCTTCGCGGCGGAGCTCTTCCGCATGTACGGCCGCTACGCCGAGGCCCGCCGCTGGAAGGTGGAGATCATCGATCTCTCCGAGTCCGGGGTGCGGGGCGTCAAGGAGGTCTCGGCGATCGTCGAGGGCCGGGGCGCCTACAGCCGATTGAAGTACGAGGCCGGCGTCCACCGGGTGCAGCGGGTGCCCGAGACCGAGGCCTCGGGGCGCATCCACACCTCGGCGGTCACCGTCGCCGTGCTGCCGGAGGCCGAGGACGTCGAGGTCTCGATCGAAGAGAAGGACTTAAGGATCGACCGCTTCTGCGCCTCCGGGCCCGGCGGCCAGGGGGTCAACACCACCTACTCGGCGGTGCGGATCACGCATCTGCCGACCGGGCTCGTGGTCTCCTGCCAGGACGAGCGCAGCCAGATCAAGAACCGGGCGAAGGCGATGCGGGTCTTGAAGTCGCGGCTGCTGGAGATCGAGCGCGAGAAAGCCGAGTCCGAGATCAGCGCCGAGCGCCGGCGCATGGTGGGCAGCGGCGACCGCTCCGAGAAGATCCGCACCTACAACTTCCCGCAGAACCGGATCACCGACCACCGGATCGGACTCACGCTTCACCAGCTGCCGCAGGTCCTGGAGGGCGACCTCGACCCGCTGATCGAGCCCCTGGTGACGCACTTCCAGGCGCGGCGCATGCAGGAGGCGATGAAGGCCGGCGCCATCGCCTGAGGGTGGCGCCCCTGCCCCCCGCCCTCACCATCGCCCACCTGCTCGACGACGCCCGCCGGCGTCTCGCGGCGGCGCCCTTCCGCCCCTCGACCCGCGAGGCGGCGCTGCTCCTCGGCCGGGTACTGGGGCTCTCCGAGGCCGAGGTGCTCGCCCGCGACGACCGCCGGGTCGAGCCGCCCGACGCCGAACGCTTCCGGTCGCTGCTCGAGCGCCGCCTGCGCGGCGAGCCGGTCGCCTACCTGCTGGGGGAGCGCGAGTTCTTCGGCCGGCCGTTCGCGGTGGATCCCCGGGTCCTGATCCCGCGCCCGGAGACCGAGCACCTGATCGAGGAGGCGCTGGCGCTCGAGCTGCCGGCGGCGCCGCGCATCCTCGACGTCGGCACCGGCTCCGGGGCGATCGCCGTCACCCTGGCGCTCGAGCTGCCCGCGGCGCGGGTCACCGCGGTCGACCTCTCGCCCGCCGCCCTGGCGGTCGCCGCGGCCAACGCCCACCGCCACGGCGTCGTCGATCGCGTCCGGCTCGCCGCCCTCGACCTCGCGGTCGGCCTGCGGCTCGGCTCTTTCGATCTCGTCGTCTCCAACCCGCCCTACGTCGATCCCGCGGACCGGGCCGACCTCTCGCCCGAGATCCGGGACTTCGAGCCCGCCATCGCCCTGGTCGCCCCGGGCTCCGGAGAGTCGGTCCTCGTGCGGCTGCTCTCCGAGCTCGACGACCTCGCCCCCGGCACCCCGCTCCTCCTCGAGATCGGCCAGGGCCAGGCCGGGCGCCTCGAGACCCTCGCCGCCGGGTCGCTCTTCGAGCTCCGCTGCCTCCGCCTCGACCTCGCCGGCATCCCCCGCATCGCGACGCTGACGCGGGCGGGATGAGGCGCGGAGACCCCCGGTTCGCATCGGCAGTGTCTCGCCGGCCGAGCCGGTGGCCGCGTATGATCTCGACGCGCCGGGAAAGACGCGAAAAGCGATGAACAAGACGCGCAGACAGGTCCTGGGTCTGGTGCTGGCCGCCTTCGCGGTCTACGGCCTGGCATTCATTCATCGCACCTCGTTCGAGGTGGAGGGGGAACGCTTCTTCTCGCTGTTCGACGACATGATGATCTCGATGCGCTACGCGAAGAACTTCGCCGAAGGGCAAGGACTCGTCTGGAATCCCGGCGGCGAGAGGGTCGAGGGCTACACCAACCCCCTGTGGGTCCTCTACATGGCGATCTTCCACCTGCTGCCGATCCCCGCTTCCAAGGTGAGCCTGTCGATCCAGCTCAGCAGCCTGCTGTTTCTCCTGATCAATCTCGTCTACGTCGACCGGATCGCGGAGCATCTCTCACCCGGGGGGGGATTCGTGCCGCGAGCTTCCGTCCTGCTCACTGCCTTCTACCTTCCCCTCAACAACTGGGGCCTGCAGGGAACCGAGGTCGGACTCCTGACCCTTCTGGTCTCGATGTCCGTGTGGAAGGCGCTCGAGGCCATGAGACGGGACGTTTTCTCGCCGTGGCCCTATCTCCTCCTGGGCGCCGCGACGCTCGTCCGGCTCGATGCGGTCGTCCCGTTCCTGGCGATTCTGCTGGTCCTCGCCGTTGCGCAGCCGGGCAGACGGCGGCAGCACCTCAGATTCGCGCTCTCGACCCTCGCGATCCTGCTCGTCGGCCAGACGCTGCTGCGCCTCGCCTACTACGGGGAGCTTCTCCCCAACACCTACTACCTGAAGCTCACCGGCTACCCCCTGGCGCTGCGTCTCGGCCGGGGCCTGTTCGTGCTCGCGGAGTTCCTGCTCGACTTGAACTGGGTCCTCGCGGTCGGCGCCGGCGCCGCGCTCTGGCTCCGGCGCGACCGCTACGTCTCGCTCTTGTTTTGCGTCTTCGCGGCTCAGGTGCTCTACAGCGTCTACGTCGGCGGCGACGCCTGGGAGTGGTGGGGCGGGGCCAACCGCTACCTGAGCGTCGCCATGC
>JBFJMD010000347.1:0-3230 GCA_041634115.1 Thermoanaerobaculia bacterium
GTGAGCGGTCCCGCGATCGCCAGCTCGCCGAGGCTCGAGCCGTGGTAGCTGACGCCGCCGAAGAGGACCTCCTGGACGAGCGTGATCAGGACGACCATCACGGCGTAGCCGACGACCACGGCGAGGACGCTGCGCAGCGCGACGAGAACGGGCTTCATCCGGTCTGGACCTCGCTCGGAATCATAACCGCGCGCGCTTTCAGCCCGCCCGGGCGCCGTTCGGCACCGGCCTCTCCGGCACGGCGAGGACCGGCTCGAGCCCGTCCGCGTAGCCGACGTCGAAGAGCATGCCCTCGGAGACCTCCCCCATCATCTTCTTCGGCTCGAGGTTCACCACGAAGAGCGCCTGCCGGCCCTCGATCTCGGCCGGGTCGGCGCGCTCGCCCTTGAGGCCGGCGAGGATCGTGCGCCGGCGGTCGCCGCAGTCGACGGTCAAGCGCACCAGCGAGCGCGAGCCCGGGATGTCCTCGACCTTCTCGATCGTGCCGACCCGGACGTCGAGCTTCGCGAGGTCCTCCAGGGTGACCGCGGGCTTCACCGGTTGCACCTGCATCGTCAGATCCCGTCCCAGTTCCAGATCGCGTGGCGCGTCTTCTGGTCCAGGCCGTGGCCGGACTGCTTGAGCGTCAGCAGGATGTTGCCGCGGTGGTGGCTCTCGTGGGCGACGAAATACCCGACCGTCGCGATCGGCCCCTTCTTGAAGCAGCGCCGGTTGCCGACCCCGGTCACGCACTGCTCGAGGAAGGTCTCGACCGCCTCGCCGGAGGCGACGAAGCTCTCCTTGAGGGCCTCCCGCTCCGGCTCGTCGTAGGTCTCGTAGCGCGTCAGCCCCTCGACCAGGTCCTTCGCCCGCCGGTTCTCCAGATGCCAGATCCGCACGGTGTGCAGATGCGCGAGCTGCCGCACCACGTTCCTGCCGCCCCGCTTCGACAGCGTGCACTTCATGCCCTCGTCGTCGATGCGGTCGATCAGGAACAGGTTGACGCGGTTGTTCGTGCGCCAGGTCTCCAGCACCTGCGCCAGCACGTCGTCGCCGCTCATCGCCGGCTCCCGATCCTCAAGCCCACTCGTACTCGAGGACGACCGGGTAGTCGTCGCGATGGCCGGCGGAGAACTCGACCCTGCCCGAGAGGCCGGAGAGGTCTCCGGTCCCCGATCCCTCGACGATCGACCAGACGGAGTCCACGGTGCCGCCCTCGAACGTGCCCCGGTGCTCGAAGACGAAGCTGCCCGACCGCTCCCCGAGGCTGCCGGTGACGACCTCGTAGCCGACGAATCTCGCCGCGCCGTCGCCGCGGTAGGCCATGAGGTACTCGACCCGCCCCTCGCCCTCGAGCCCGCCGGCGTAGGACTTCGAGACGCGGGCGCGGACGAGCTTGCCGCCCCCGGCGGTCTCCGAGAGGGCGTCCTCTTTCCACGAGGTGATCTTGAAGGTGGAGCTCGCCTTTTCCGTCATCGCGCGCCTCCTAGACCCCGAACTGGCGCAGGTGGTGATCGATGTGCTTGTGACAGAAGACGCCCCAGTCGCGGTAGCTCATGCGACCGAGCAGCGCGTGCTCCGGCCAGTCGGCGTCCGGGCCGAGGCCGCCGACCCGCTCGATGAGCGACTCCAGCTCCGCGACGTCCGCCTCCCAGGTCGTCGGACGGCTCTTGAACGCCTCGGGCGGGCCCTGGAGCCGCCCCTTGGGCCAGGGCACGAGGTAGATCGAGGCCCAGCGCACCGGCGGCCAGCGCAGCGGCCCCGGCCGCGCCGCGATCGGGCTCTCCTTCAAGGTGTGCCGCAGCTGGTCGCTCAGGTGGGCGACCATCCGCGGCGCGTCCATCCGCCCCCAGCGGGCCTTGGTGTCCGGGCCCAGGCCGCGCACGCGGTCGAGGATCTTCCGGCGGCACTCGTCGTCGAAGAGGGAGCGCCAGATCTTCATCGCCGCCTCACCGGGTCTCGACCCCCTCGAGCCGCTCGCAGGGAACCTCGGTCATGGTGATCTGCTCGATCGTCGTGCCGGCCGGGTTCTGCAGCGCGAGGACGGCGAAGCAGAGCCCCGTCCGCTCGTCCCGCAGGTAGACCACGTCGTCCCCGTGCGCCGTCACTTCCGGCGTCGTCTTGTAGTGCCTCTTGCACGCTCCCAGCGCGACCCCGGCCGCCATCAGGGCGACCAGCAGTCCGCAGGCCCAGGATCTCTTTAACGCTCGAGTCATCGGACCGACCTTCTCCCCGGCCGGGAATCGACCCGATCGTACAGCAGCCGGCCCGCGAGACCCGCCGCCCAACGCCCGTTCCGCCCGATTCGCCCTCCGCCCGCGCCCGGCGGCGCGCTTCAGACCGGGATGCGGCCGCGCACGATCCGGGCGCACGGCAGCATGCCCGCGCGCTCCAGGGCGCGGCGCGAGCCGACGTTTCCGGTCTGGCAGCGGGCCGCGGGAACGCTCCCCCTCTCGTAGCAGATCCGCTTCAGCTCCTGGACCAGATAGCTTCCCAGGCCTCGCCGCCGGTAGCGGCCCTCGACCTCCATGTAGACGTCGCCGAACGGCGGATTGTAGTGAAAAAACAGCCCGCCGGTGGCGCGCAGGGCGCCGTCGCACTCGAGCCCCCACTCCCCGACCGGCTCCAGGGTGTGCGGGAAGACGGTGGCGCGGTCGGCGTCGGTCAGGGCGCGCAGGATGGTCCCCGGCGGCGGCTCCAGCGCCGTCGTCCGCGCGTCGGAGAAGAGGATGGTCTCGCTGGCCAGCTCGACCGCGCAGTCGAAAAGCATCAGCGAGAGCAGGACGTCGTTCGTCTGCGCCTCGACGCTCTCGGCCTCGCTGGCGGCGACCAGCCGCCGGAAGAGGGGCAGCGCGAACTGCCGGGCGGGGGGAAGCACGAAAAACTCCTTGACCGTGGTCTGGGGCTCCCGCGGCGCGCCGCCGACCGAGCCGTAGCCGACGATCTCCCCCTCCAGGCGGAGCAGGAAGGAGCGGGTGAAGCCGCGCGCGTGCCAGGAGTCGTGCACGATCTGGCAGGCCATCTCCCGGCGGTACTCCTCGCGCAGCTCGAGGATCGCCTCGAGCGGGGCGAGGGCGACCTCGATCGGGGGACCCGCCTCGCCGCTCATGGGACTCCGAGCCGGCTCCGCACCGCCTCTTCGACGGAGAAGGCGGCTCCGGCCGAGCTCTCGAAGGCGCCCTGGAGCTCGTAGGCCTGGCGCTCCAGCGGGATGGTCTCGTAGCGGAAGCCGTTCTCCGCCCAGCCGTGAA
>JBFJMD010000348.1:0-3227 GCA_041634115.1 Thermoanaerobaculia bacterium
CCGAGAATCCCTTGCGGTAGGGGCGGTTCGACAGCATCGCGTCGAAGGTGTCGACCACCGCCACGATGCGGGCGCCGAGCGGAATGCTCTTGCCGGACAGCCCGGCGGGATAGCCCTTGCCGTCGAAGCGCTCGTGGTGGTGCAGGACCAGGAGGCTCGTGCGCTCCAGGCCGGGCACCGAGTTGAGGATGGCCCAGCCGTACTCGGGATGCTTCTTGACGACCCCGAACTCCTCCTTGGTGAGCTTGCCGGGCTTCAGCAGGATCGCGTCGGGCACTCCGATCTTGCCGATGTCGTGCAGCAGCGAGGCGACCTCGATCTCCTTGATCGCCTCGTGGCCGACGCCCATGTGCTCCGCCACCCTCACCGCCCATTCGGCCAGCCGGGTGGCGTGCAGGCCGGTCTTGAGATCCTTCAGGTCCAGAAGAAGGCTGAGGGCGCAGATCGTTCCGGTCTGCGCCCTCTTCAGCTCCTCTTCAAGCTGCTTGATCTTGAGGTCTCTGCGGCGCGAGCTCACTGGTTCAGGTTGTTGGCCACGGCTTCGGCGACGTCCAGTCGGCCCATGCCCAGCTCCGAGGAGAGCTCCGGCAGGAAGATCGCCCCCTTGGAGAGCGCGTAGAGCGCCTGGTAGAAGTCGCTCGCGGACTTGATCTGGCCGTTGCCTGTCGTGTCGTGCAGCAGCGCGATGGTACCAGATACCAGCGGGGCGCTGAACGAGGTCCCCCACGCCGCGGCGTAGCTGCCCCCCGGGAAGGTGGTGATCAGCGCCTCGCCCGGGGCGGCCAGCGAGACCAGGTCCGAGCCGAAGTTGGAGAAGGCGCTCATCTCGTCGGACTCCGTCGTCGAGGCGACGCCGACCGAGTTGCCGAAGGCGGCGGGGTAGGTCATCGCCCGCTCGGAGCGGTTGCCGGCGGCGGCCACGCAGACCGCGCCCTTGCGGTGGGCGTAGTTGATGGCGCGCGCCATCTCGGCCGAGTAGGCCTCGGTGGAGAAGCTCAGGTTGATCACCTGGGCGCCGTTGTCGACCGCGAAGTGGATCGCCCGCACCACGTCGAACAGGCTGCCCGTCCCCTCGCCGTCGAAAGCGCGGATCGGCATGATCTTCGCCTTCGGCGCGACGAGGCGAATGAGGCCGGCCACCATGGTGCCGTGGCCGAAGCTCGGCGGCAGGTCGTATTGCTCGAGGATCGAGGCGGTCGACTGCTCGAGGATCGAAGCGGTGGACTGGTCGAGCACGTACTGCGAGCCCTGCCCGCCGAGCAGCTCGGTCTCCGCGGCTTCGAGGATCGAGGCGGTGGACTGCTGAAGCTCGGCGGCGGTGGTCGGATCCAGGTTGCTCCACTCCGAGGGGATGCCCGGCTGGTCGGTGATGAAGTCGTAGCCGCTGACCAGGGCGCCCTGGAGGAGCGGGTGGTCGGGGTCGACGCCGTTGTCGATCACGGCCACGATGCCGGAGCCGTAGGCCGCGCCGGGCGACCCGTTGGCGTGAGCTTCGTGCAGGCGCAGGAGCTGGACGGCGGGCTGATCGGCGTATCCGGCCCAGAGGCTGCCCGCGAAGAAGGTCTCGATCTGGCCGTCGCCGTAGAGGCCCTGCCGCGCCGCGGCCTCGAGGATCGAAGCGGTGGACTGGTCGAGCACCGCCCGGGGCAGCGAGGCCAGCTCGACGGACTCGATCCCCGAGACGTCGGCGTCGGGCTCGACCAGCTCGACGGTCTGCTCGGGGGTCATCGACGGGTCGCCGCCGACCAGGGCGACGTCCTGATTGGCGTCGGTCTCCGAGAGGTTCTCCAGGACCGTCAGCCCGTACTTGGCGGCGACCTCCGCGATCTTGCCGGCCGGGCTGCGGAGGATGAACTGCGTCTTGTCGGCGTTCTTCTTGTCCCAGGCGAAGGCCTCGTCGGGGCAGAGCGGCAGCAGCGTCGCGACCAGCAGGGCGGCGACGAGCAGCGCGGTCAGGGAAGGTCGGTGCTTGCGAATCATGGTCTAGTCCTCCTCGTTGAGCTGACGCGATCCGATCCGTGATCGGGCGTCGAACTTGATTGCAGGCGCGCCCGTGCCCAGCGGAAACACCGGAGAGACCTCGTCCGGGCGGGCGGTGTCACCTTCTGAATGGCGGCGGTCGAGCTCGACCTCGATGAGCTCTTCCTCGGAGATGGACAGGCAGAGCTTTAGGTTGCCTTTCGGCCGGCACTCCATGTGGAACTCGCCGAGCTTGCCGGTCAGCGAGCGCGAGAGCAGGCGGTCGCCGGCGATCAGGAAGGTCGGCACGTTGGGAACGGGAATCCCGTGGCGCTGGACCACCTGGCCGACGACGAGCAGCTCGCGGCTGCTCTGCGAATAGTCCATCCGCAGGTCGAGCACGAAGTCCTGGGCGTTGTAGACGAGGTGGCGGCTGGTGCACTGATCGCTGCGGGTGCCGACGCGCGCCTCGGCCAGGAGGCTGTCGAAGGTGAGCTGGGCGCTTCGGCGCGGCAGCGACGACAGCGGCCGCTGCAGCGCGAACATGACTTTGACCGAGCGCACCGCCCAGTCCGGCGGCTCGTGCTCGCCGGCCGCGTCGGCGACGACGCTCCGCAGGCTCTCGACGAGCTCGCCGCAGCGCCGGCAGCCGGCCGCAATGTGCTCGCTCATGGCCGAGCGGCGGCTGGCGCCTCCGAGGCCCCGAACGAAGTCGGTCCAGTGCTGGATGTCGTAGTGGATCATCATGGAATCTCCCTGATCACGGGTCTTCGGAAAGCGAGCGGTCTTTGCGCTCTCTACCCCTATGGAGTGAGGGCGGGGGCTTGTTGATATACCTGGATCGCAACAAGCGAATAGATCGCGTAGACGCGGTTCGGATCCGGGGCTCTGGGAGGGCGGCCTCGGCTTTCATCGGGGAGGCGGCCTCACCTGCCTGGCTGTGGCGGCCGGGGTCGGTCTCGGGGGTCTTCGAAGAGGCGGCTTCGGCACCTTCGGCGCTTCGGGTCCCGCGGAGGCCCGCCCCGGGGGCCGGCGCGAGCTGGTCGGACTTTGGCGGGGGGCTCGCGCCTGCGCTCCGCATTCGCGCCGGCCGGGCTGGCCCTTCAGAGGCTCGAGTGAGCGCTGGCGGAGTGGAGCTACCCCGATTTTGTGGACACCTTGGAAGCCCTCAGAATGGGCTGGAAGGAGTTCACGGATGGGAGAGCAACGAAGGCAATTCAGCGAGGAGTTCAAGCGCGAGGCGGTGCGGCTGGCGTACGCGAGCGGTC
>JBFJMD010000349.1:0-3214 GCA_041634115.1 Thermoanaerobaculia bacterium
CCGACGCGGCGCTTCCTGGAGCAGCCGATCTTCGAGTCGCTCTGGCGCTGGACGCGGCGGGAGTCGGTGCCGGAGGTGCCGCTCGCGGCCACGATCGCGGCGATGGCCGAGGCGGGGGTGGAGATCGGGCTGCTCGCCGCCTGGCACGGGCCCCAGGGGGTGCTGATCGCCAACGACGAGGTCGCGGGGTGGGTCGCGGCGCACCCCGGGCGGCTCTTCGGGCTGGCCTCGGTCGATCTCTCCCGGCCGATGGAGGGGGTGCGCGAGCTGCGGCGCTGCGTCCGCGAGCTGGGGTTCAAGGGGCTGCGGATCGTGCCCTGGCTCTGGGGCCTGCCCCCCGACGACCGCCGCTACTACCCGCTCTACGCGGAGTGCGTGGAGCTCGGGGTGCCGTTCTGCCTCCAGGTCGGCCACACCGGGCCGCTGGTGAGCTCGGAGCCCGGCCGGCCGATCCCCTACCTGGAGCGGGTGGCGCTGGAGTTCCCGGAGCTGCGAATCGTCGCCGGGCACATCGGCGCCCCCTGGACGCAGGAGATGATCTCGCTGGCGACCAAGTTCCCCAACGTCTGGATCGACACCTCGGCCTACAAGGCGAAGCGCTTCCCGCCCGACTTCGTCGCCTACCTGCGCGGCCGCGGCGCCAAGAAGGTGATGTTCGGCTCGAACTACCCGATGCTGACCCCGGCGGCGTGCCTCGAGGCGTTCGAGGCGCTCGGTCTCGGCGAAGACGCGGCCGAGCGCTACCTGCGCGGCAACGCCCTGGAGGTCTTCGAGCTTCCGGCCGGGTAGGACCGCGGAGCGCCCGAGCCGGGACCGCCGCCGCGGGCCGAGGGCCTATAATCGGTCTGCGGATTCTGAAGCAGGACGGGCAGGAGCGCGCTCGCCGAGGCGGAGGCGCGTCACAGAGGACAGCCCGTCGAGGGCGGAGAGGAGGAGCCGGATGAATGAGTGGTGGGAGAAGGAGGACAATCGCACCTACAAGGTGGTCATCAACCACGAGGAGCAGTATTCGATCTGGTACGCCGACCGCGAGCCGCCGCCGGGGTGGAAAGACGCCGGCTTCAAGGGCACCAAGAAGCAGTGCCTGCAGTACATCGAGGAGGTGTGGACCGACATGCGGCCGCTCAGCTTCCGCAAGATGATGGCGGAGATCGAGCACAGGGAGGGCGGCAAGTAGGCGACCGCCGCGAGAGCGCCGAGCGCGACGAGCGCGAAGGACGACCCCGCGCAGCCGAAGGAGGTGCCGGAGATGGTGCAGCCCAGGTTTCCGAACGAATCCGACGAGTACCGCGAGGCGCGCGACGAGCTGCTCGCGGCCGAGGACGAGCTGCGCGCGCGGATCGAGCGGGTCGCCGCGATGCGCCGCGGGCTGCCGCTGGGCGGGCGGGTGAAGGAGGACTACGTCTTCGACGGGATCGGCGCCGGCGGCCCGGTCGAGAAGGTCAAGCTCTCCGACCTCTTCGCTCCGGGCAAGGACAGCCTCTTCGTCTACTTCTACATGTTCGGGCCGAAGGCGGAGAGGCCCTGCCCGCTCTGCACCTCGATCCTCGACAGCTTCGACGGCAACTTCCCGCACATCACCCGGCGGGTGAACTTCGCGGTCGTGGCGCGGGCGCCGATCGCCCGCCTCGCCGAGTTCGCCGCCGGCCGCGGCTGGAAGAACGTGCGGCCGCTGTCGTCGTACGGCAACACCTTCCAGGCCGACTACTTCGCCGAGGACGCCGAGGGCAACCAGTGGCCGATGGCCAACGTGTTCGTCAAGCGCGACGGAGCGATCCGCCACTTCTGGGGCTCCGAGCTGATGTACAGGAAGTTCGAGGGCGGCGACATGCGGCACGTCGATCTGCTGTGGCCGCTCTGGAACGTCTTCGACCTGACGCCGGAGGGGCGCGGCGAGAGCTGGTACCCGGCGCTCTCCTACGGCGACTGACCGGTCGCGAGCGAAGGCTGAAAGGGGACGAAGATGGCACGGATCGCGGGCGTAACGCGCGGCGGCTCGCTCCTCGCGAGGTTCACGTTCTTCATGACCAGGCGCAAGGTCGGCCGGGTGATCCGGCCGGTGCGCGTCCACGCCCTCGACTCGCGGGTGCTCTACGGCTACGGGCAGATGGAGCTGGCCCAGGAGAAGGCCCGCGGGGTCCCGGCGGCGGTCAAGTCGTTGGCCCAGATCCGGGTGGCGATGCGGGTGGGCTGCCCGTTCTGAATCGACATCGGGTCTGCCGTGGGCAGACGGCAGGGGTTGACGGAGGAGAAGCTGCGGGGACTGGCCGACTACGAAGGCTCGGAGGCCTTCACGCCGGCCGAGCGGGCGGCGCTGCGCTACGCCGACGGGATGACGGCGACCCCGGTCGAGGTCCCGGACGAGGTGTTCGCGGAGCTCGCCGAGCACTTCGACGAGGCCCAGATCGTCGAGCTCACGTCGGCGCTCGCCTGGGAGAACTACCGGGCCCGGTTCGACCACGCGCTCGCGATCGAGGCGGAGGGTTTCTCCGAAGGCGCCTTCTGCCCGCTGCCGAGCGCCGCCGGCGGCCGATCCGCCGACACCGTGGCATCATCCCGTGAGCCTTGACCGATTGAAAGGAGACACTCGATGCCGACCCGTATCCGCCCCGTCACCCAGGATCAGACCGCCGACCCCGAGCTCCAGCAGCTCTTGAAAGACGGCGCCGAGGGTTGGTGGCACGACACCGAGATGTTCGGCGTCATCGCCCGGGTGCCCGATCTGCTCAAGAGCGTCGTGCCCGTCTTCGCCGCCTTCTTCGGCGGCGGCCGCGTCGAGCCGCACATCTTCGAGATGATGCGGATCAAGACCGGCCAGATGAACGACTGCGCCTACTGAAGCACCGTCCGCACCGCTGCCGTGCGCAGCGACGTGGAGGTCCGGGAGCAGGCGATCCTCTCCGGCGACTACGGCTCGCTTTCCGACCGCGAGGCGCTGGCGGTGGAGCTCGCCGAGCGGATGGCGATGGACCCGCACTCGGTAACCGACGATTTCTGGCAGAAGCTCAAGGGGGAGTTCACCGACGAGGAGATCGTCGAGCTCGCCTTCGCCTGCTCGATCTTCAACTGGGGCAACAAGTTCAACATCACCATGCGGCTCGACACCGACGGCAAGGAGTACGAGCGCGGGATGGTGTACCAGGACGCCCCGACCTTCTGGCGCAAGGCGCCGGGCGCCTCCGGCTGACGGCCGGCGCGGGGCGGGTCGACGCCG
>JBFJMD010000350.1:0-3174 GCA_041634115.1 Thermoanaerobaculia bacterium
GCCAGCACGCCGTGGCCGATCTCGCGCCGGCTGGGGCCGCGCAGGAACTTGACCTCGCCGACGGAGAAGGGCGGGAAGTTGTAGTGCAGCAGGAACTTCTGCAGCGACTCGCCCTCGTACTCCTCGACGATCTGGGCGTCGCGGCGGGTGCCGAGGGTCGCCGACACCAGCGCCTGGGTCTCGCCGCGGGTGAACAGCGCCGAGCCGTGGGTGCGGGGCAGCAGGCCCACGTCGATGTCGATCTCGCGGATCTCGTCGGAGACGCGGCCGTCGAAGCGGCGCTTCTGCTCCAGCACGGCCTCGCGCAGCAGCCGCTCCTCGAGCGCCGAGACGGCCTTCTTGACCTGGCCCCGACGCTCCTCGTCGTCCTCCGGGACGGCCTCGAGGTAGGGCTCGGTGACCGCCGCGACGGCGGCCTTGCGCTCGAACTTGCCGCTGGTGTGGAGGGCGCCGCGCAGCGGCTCCAGGAGGGCGGCCTCGACCTCCCCGAAGAGCTCGTCGGTATAGGGGGCGGGGGCCTCCCACTCGGGCTTCTCGATGCCGGCCTCCGCCATCATCTCGCGCTGGGAACGGAGGATCTTCTGGACCTCCTGATGGCCGCGGAAGATGCACTCGAGCACGATCTGCTCGGTGAGCTGGTTGGCCGCCGCCTCGACCATCGCGATCGCGGACTCGGTGCCGACGACCATGAGGTCGAGGTCCGAGACGTCGCGCTGGCTGTTCGTCGGGTTGAAGACGATCTCGCCCTCGATCAGCCCGACGCGGACCGCGCCGATCGGGTGGTAGAAGGGGATCTTCGACAGCATGAGGGCCACCGAGGCGCCGTTGATGGCCAGCACGTCGGGATCGTTCTCGCCGTCGGCCGAGAGCACCGAGGAGACGATCTGGGTCTCGTTGAAGTAGCCGCTGGGGAAGAGCGGCCGCAGCGGCCGATCGATCAGCCGGCAGGTGATGATCTCCTTCTCCGAGGGCCGCCCCTCGCGCTTGAAGAAGCCCCCGGGGATGCGGCCGCCGGCGTAGGTGTACTCCCGGTAGTCCACGGTCAAGGGCAGGAAGGCGCGGGGCCCGCCCCCCTTCGCCATGCAGGCGGTGGTCAGAACGACGGTGTCTCCGAAGCGCGCGAGGCAAGCTCCGTCGGCCTGCTTCGCGAGCCGACCGGACTCCAGCGACAGGGTCTGCTCGCCGATCGGAATCTCTTTTTTGGTTTTCATCTCTCTTTCCTGACTGTCTTCACATTGCACAACAGCGCGCAATGAGGGGCGCGATCCGCGCCGTGGCGTACCTTCGACCGTCCGGGGCGGGATTCGCGCGACCGGGCGGTGAGGACGCTTCTCGTGGACGGGTTCGGGTTACTTCCGGATTCCGAGGCGCTCGATCGTCGTGCGGTACCGATCGAAGTCCTGGCGCTTCAGATAGTCGAGCAACCGCCGGCGGCGACCGACGAGCTTCAGCAGGCCGCGCCGGCTGTGATGGTCCTTGCCGTGGGTCTTGAAATGCTCGGTCAGCTCGTTGATACGGTGCGTCAGCAGCGCCACCTGAACCTCGGGCGAGCCGGTGTCGTTGTCGTGCAGCCGGCTGGCTCCGATGATCTCCGCTTTCACTTCCTTCGTCTGCGACAAGTCTACTTCCTCCTTCACTTCGCGTGGCGAATCGTACCACAGGGGGAGCGGGGTCCCCGCGCGGGGCGCCGTCTACCGGAAGACGATTCGCGGCTGGACGACGCCGACTCCGGCGTCGCCGATGCGCTCGATCACCGTGCCGACGGCGATCACCTGACTGCGCTGGTTGGTGAGCTTGATCCAGTCCCCCTCCTCGCAGTCGAGCTGGCGGAGGAGGACGGTCTGTCCGTGGATGATCCGCCGCTCCTGCTGCGGATCGGCGGTGGCCCCCTCAAAGGGGAGGGGGATGCGGTCGAAGGGCACCCAGGCCTCGCCGGCGGCGACGCCCCGGTCTTCGGACTCCTCGAGCCGCGCCATCGTCACGGCGTCCTCGACCCGGAACGGGCCGACCCGGAGCCGCCGCAGGTTCGCGAGGTGGGCGCCGTAGCCCAGGACCTGGCCCAGCTCGTGGGCGATGCTGCGCACGTAGGTGCCCGAGGTGCAGCTCAGGCGAAAGGGGAGCAGGCCGTCGGCGAGCTCGCCCTCCGAGCGCAGCTCGAAGACGGTGATCTCCTTGCGCGCCTCCGGCACCTCCTCGCCGCGCCGCGCCAGCTCGTAGTACTTGACCCCCTTGACCTTCTTGGCGGAGTAGGGCGGCGCGGTCTGCTCGTAGGTGCCGACCAGGCCCTCCATCGCGCTCTCGATCGCCTCCTGCGCGAGACCGTCGATCGGCCGCCGGGCGGTCACCGTGCCGTCCCGGTCGTAGGTGTCGGTCGTCTCGCCGAAGCGCACCGTCCCCGAGTAGACCTTGGGGGCGTTGATCAGGAAGCGGGTCAGCCGCGTCGCCTTACCGAGGGTGAGGACCAGGAGACCGGTCGCTCCCGGGTCGAGCGTGCCGCAATGGCCCATCTTGCGCTGCCGCAGCAGACGGCGGGCCCGCTGCACCACGTCGTGCGAGGTGCAGCCCGGCTCTTTGTCGACCAGCAGGAGACCGTCGCGCATGCCCGTCCCTATCCGAGGACGCCGGCGAGCTGCTCGGCGACCCGCTCGCGGACCTCTTCGAGGCTCCCCTCGGCCGTGTAGCCGGCCGCGTTGCGATGCCCGCCGCCGCCGTGCTTCAAGGCCAGCTTCTGGATGTCCACCTCGCCGCGGCTGCGCAGCGAGACCTTGAGCTTGCCGTCCGCCAGCTCGCGGATGAGGGCCGCGGTCTCGACCCCGGCGATCGAGCGCGGATAGTCGACGAGGCCCTCCGAATCGGAGGGCGACGCCGAGGCGCGCTCGAACATGGCGCCGTCGAGGACGACCGTCGCCACCCGCCCTTCGTGGTGGAGCTTGAGGGTCGCCAGCATCTCTCCGAGCAGCCGCATCGAGCCCTCCGGGCGGCTCTCGTACAGCCATTGCGCGACCCGCTGCGGCTGGGCCCCGCCGCGCACCAGCTCGGCGGCGGCTTCGAAGGCGTCGGGAGTGGCGTTGGCGAAGCGGAAGCCGCCGGTGTCGGTCACCAACGTCAGGTAGAGGCTGGTGGCGGTGTCCCGGTCCGGCGCGGCGTTCAGACCCTTGGCCAGCCGGTAGATCA
>JBFJMD010000351.1:0-3148 GCA_041634115.1 Thermoanaerobaculia bacterium
CCCTGCCGCCGGAAGTGCTCGATCCAGGCCGAGGTGTCGACGAGGATCATCGCTTGCCGCGAGCGGGCGCCCGCTCGAGTCGATCCCGCCGCATTTGCGCCAGGTCCCCCTGCCAGAGCCCGCTGCCGCGCAGCTCCAAGATCTGCCGGGCCTTGATCCGGCGCACGAAGTCGTCGAGCGCGCGGCGCACCGTGGCGGAGTAGGTGCGTTCCCCGGAGAGGCGGCGCGCCTCGTCCAGCAATTCCTCCGGAAGCACAAGATTTGTGCGTTTCATGTGTCGATGATGCACGACTCCGCGAAGCCGGGTCAACCCCCAAGCCAGCGCGACGGCTTCCGCCTCCGGGATCTCCCCCATGCTAGCCTTTCCGGGTGTTCGACTCGATCGAGAGCACCGTCGAGGAGCTCTCCCGCCTCTCCTACATCGCCGACAAGGGGCTCGCCACCAGCCTCTACCTGGCGCTCAAGATGGAGCGGGCGCTCTTCCTCGAGGGCGAGCCGGGGGTCGGCAAGACCGAGGTCGCCAAGGTCCTGGCGCAGGCCTTCGACACGCCGCTGATCCGCCTGCAGTGCTACGAGGGGCTGGACGTCAGCCAGGCGGTCTACGAGTGGAACTATCCGCGCCAGCTCCTGGAGATCCAGGCGCGGCGCGACGGCAGCGGCGGGCTCGGGCACGTCACCGACGACATCTTCTCCGAGGAGTTCCTGCTCAAGCGGCCGCTCTTGCGCGCCATCGACCAGAGCCACGAGAAGGCGCCGGTGCTGCTGATCGACGAGCTCGACCGCGCCGACGAGGAGTTCGAGAGCTTCCTGCTCGAGCTGCTCTCCGACTTCCAGGTGACGATCCCCGAGATCGGCACCCTGGAGGCCGAGCACCGGCCGATCGCCGTGATCACCTCGAATCGAACGCGCGAGATCCACGACGCGCTCAAGCGCCGCTGCGTCTACCACTGGATCGACTACCCGTCGCTCGAGAAGGAGATCGAGATCGTGCGCCGCAAGGTGCCGGGGCTCTCCGAGCGCCTCGCCGGCCAGATCGTCGCCTTCGTCCAGAAGGTCCGGCGCCAGGACGTCTACAAGCTGCCCGGCGTCTCCGAGACCCTCGTCTGGGCCGAGGCGCTCACCCACCTCCACGCCGAGAGCCTCGCCTTGGAGACCGTGCGCTCGACCCTCGGCTTCCTGCTCAAGAACCAGGAAGACGTGGACAAGCTCCGCGGCGAGGCCGAGCGGCTCCTCCAGGAGGCCTAGCCCGGGGCTCGCGGTCCGGGGCGCCCCGGGGCATGTCCTCCTTCCTCGACAACCTGCTGCTCTTCGGTCGGGCGCTGCGCCGCGCCGGGCTCAAGGTCTCGCTCGAGCAGATCCTCTCCTTCGCCCGCGCCCTCGACTGGGTGGACATCGGCGACCGCGAGCAGGTCTTCCACGCGGCGCGCTCCTTTCTCGTCAGCCGCCGCGAGGATCTCAAGGTCTTCGAGGCGGTGTTCGAGCGCTTCTGGCTCGGCGCCGCGGAAGAGCCTCGACCGCGGCGGGCGCCGGTCGCCCCACGCCACGACCCGAAGCGCGGCCGGCGCTTCAGCGTGAGCTACCTGGCGGCCCTGGCGCGCCCGGACGACCCCGAGGTCGACGTCGCCGACCGGCGCGGCACCTTCAGCGCCGAGGAGGTGTTGCGGCGGCGGGAGTTCTCGCTCTTGACGCCGGAGGAGCTCGACGAGGTGCGGCGCCTGATCCGCGACACCCGCTGGGAGATCGACCTGCGCCGCACCCGGCGCTGGATCCCCGACCGGCGCGGCCCGCGCATCCACCTGCGCCGGGTGCTGCGCGACGCCGCCAAGTTCGGCGGCGCCCCCCCGGCGCTCCGGCGCCTCTCCCCCAAGGTCAAGCAGCGCCCCACCGTGCTCCTGGCCGACATCAGCGGCTCGATGGAGAAGTACTCGCGGCTGGTGCTGCAGTTCTTCTTCAGCGCCACCCACAGCCTCGTCGACGTCGAGTGCTTCGTCTTCGGCACCCGCCTCACCCGGGTGACCAGCCAGCTCAAGCTGCGCAACGTCGACCGCGCCCTGGAAGAAGCCGCGAAGGAGATCCTCGACTGGTCCGGCGGCACCCGCATCGGCGAGTCGCTCGCCGCCTTCAACCGCCAGTGGGGGCGGCGTGTCCTGCGCCGCGGCGCCGTCGTCGTGATCGTGAGCGACGGCTGGGAGAGGGGCGACGTCGAGACCCTCGAGCGCGAGATGCGCCACCTCCACCACCGCTGCCATCGACTCATCTGGCTCAACCCCCACCTCGGCCAGGCCGGCTACCGCCCCCTGGTCGAAGGCATGTCCGCCGCCCTGCCCTGGATCGACGACTTCCTCCCCATCCACAACCTCCAGTCCCTGCGCGACCTCTCCCGCCACCTCGCCGCGCTCCCCGCGAGAAGAACCGGCCTGCCCGCCCTCCGCGAGCGCGCGTAGCCGCTTCCGAAGAGGGGCGAGGCCCGGCTCCCACGAAGCTCAACCCCGCCCAGGATCCCGAGCCGACGCTAGAAGCGTCTTTTCCAATCTCGAACGAATAGAAGACAGACGACCAGCAACGCAGCTCCGATGAGGAGGCTGCGTGCCCCCTTGTCCATGATGACCGCCGCCAGCATCAGGTAGAGGCCGAGGAGCGCTCCCCCCGCCCCTGCCACGATCCCGCCATCCCGAAGGCTGTTGACAAGCCAGCCATCCGCCGCGGACTCGCGCTTCCGGCCGCGATTCAGCCAGTGAACGCCGCCGACGAACAGGGCGGCGATGCCGCAAAGCAGCAGAGCGAGGGCGGCGAACTGCAGCCAGATCGACCCGGCCCTCAACGCGAAGTCGAACGCTCCGGCCACAAGGCTGTTGAGCACCAGCCCGATCAGGGCCAGGCCGGCCGCCAGGATCCCCGCGCCGACGAGAGCAGAAGCGATCCGGTTCATCTGCGGGAGGGCCGGCTCATCTTCGCGTCTTCTGGACCGATGCCAGTCTACCTTCTCCGGGGACGGCTCTTCGAGGGCAGGGCGAGGCTCTTCGACGGCAGGCCGGGCGGTTCGGGGTCTCCCCCAGGGAGCTCTCCGCCAGCGCCCGCACGAGCCGCCGCAGGGCACCGCCGGCCGGCGCGCACGCGGAGCGCAGGTGCGAGCCCCCCGCCAAAGTCC
>JBFJMD010000352.1:0-3147 GCA_041634115.1 Thermoanaerobaculia bacterium
GAGCGCGACCGCGGCGGCCAGCGCGCCGAAGAGGGCTCCCAGCGTCGCCGCGGTCCACAGGCCCAGCCGGTACTCGTCGCTGCGGGCGACGACGTAGGGCACGATCTCCCCCGACGTCCGCCCCTCCGCCTCGTCCACCGCGCGGCGGATGCGGTCGAGGTCGGCGTCATCGAAGAAATCGCGGATCTCTCGGTCCGTGGTCATCGGCGGCCCTCTCGCTCGAAGAGCAGGCCGATTCTACGCCGTCGCGGCGGCCGCCGCTTGGCGGCGGCGGCCCGGTGCTGATAAACAACGCCCTGCAGCCCGAACCGCCATCCGGAAGGAGCTTCGATGCAGCGATCCAGGAGCCGAAACAGCGTCCCGCGCGCCGGCCGCGGGCTCTGTCTCTTCGCGGCGCTCGCTCTGCTGGCGGTCGTCCGGCCGGCGATCGTTCGGGGCGAAGGAGAGGAGCGCAAGTCGATTCCCGAGCCGCCGCCCCGGGCGGAGGGCGAGGGCCCCTTCGAGCGCCTGATCCTGCGCGGCGGGATCCTGGTCGACGGCACCGGCGCGCCCCCGCTGGGCCCGGTCGACGTCGTCATCGAAGGCAACCGGATCGTCGACGTCAAGGGCGTCGGCTTTCCCGGGGTCGAGATCGATCCCGAGAAACGGCCGCAAGCCGCGCCCGGCGACCGCGAGATCGACGTCGGCGGCATGTACCTGCTGCCGGGCTTCGTCGACATGCACGGCCACCTCGGCGGAGTCGAGCAGGGGACGCCGGCGGAGTACGTGCTGAAGCTCTGGCTCGGCCACGGGATCACGACGATCCGCGACCCGGGGAGCGGCAACGGCATCGAGTGGATGCTGGCCCAGAAGGAGAAGAGCGCGAAGAACGAGATCGCGGCGCCGCGCATCGAGGCCTACGCGGTCTTCGGCCAGGGGCGCGACGAGCCCTTCACCAACCCCGACCAGGCGCGCGCCTGGGTCGCCGAGCTCGCCGCCAAGGGCGCGGACGGGATCAAGTTCTTCGGCCACCGCCCCGACATCATGGCGGCCGCGATCGACGAGGCGAAGAAGCGGGGTCTCGGCACCGCCTGCCATCACGCCCAGCTCGCCGTCACCCGCATGAACGTCCTCGACACGGCGCGCTGGGGCCTGACCACGATGGAGCACTGGTACGGCCTGCCCGAGGCGCTGTTCGTGGACCGCACGGTCCAGGACTACCCGCGCGACTACAACTACCTCGACGAGCAGCACCGCTTCGGCCAGGCCGGGCGGCTCTGGAAGCAGGCCGCGCCGCGCGGCAGCGAGCGCTGGAACGCGGTGATCGACGAGCTCGTGGCGCTCGACTTCACCATCGACCCGACGCTGACGATCTACGAGGCGAGCCGCGACCTGATGCGGGTGCGCCGCGACGAGTGGCACGACGACTACACCCTGCCCTCGCTCTGGCGCTTCTTCGCGCCCAGCAGGAAGGCGCACGGCTCCTACTGGTTCGACTGGACGACCGAAGACGAGGTCGCCTGGAAGGAGAACTACCGGATCTGGATGTCGTTCCTCGACGACTTCAAGAACCGGGGCGGGCGGGTGACGACGGGCTCGGACTCGGGCTACATCTACAAGATCTACGGTTTCGGCTACGTGCGGGAGCTCGAGCTGCTGCGCGAGGCGGGCTTCCATCCGCTCGAGGTCGTCCGCGCGGCGACGCTCGCCGGCGCCGAGGCGCTCGGCCTGGCCGACCGGATCGGCTCGATCGAGCCCGGCAAGCTCGCCGACCTGGTGGTCGTCGCCGAGAACCCGCTCGCCAACTTCAAGGTGCTCTACGGCACCGGCGCGATCCGGGTGGACGCCGAGAACCGGCCGGTGCGGGTCGGCGGCGTCGTCTACACGATCAAGGACGGCATCGTCTTCGACGCCCGCGAGCTCCTCGCCGACGTGCGCGAGATGGTGCGCGCCGCCCGGGAGAGCGAGGGGTTCGAGCTCGTCCAGCCGGGGGTGGCCCCGGCAGGCGCCGCGCAGTCCGAGCCGACGGGCGAGAGCCTACCGTGAGCGGCGCGCCGGCCCGCCGCACCGCCCTGTGCTACCCTCCGCCGGTCATGCGAACCTCTCCCCGGAGCCCGCGATGAAGCCCCGCGTCGGCGTCCTCATGGGCTCGCGCTCCGACTGGGGCACGATGGAGCACGCGGTGCGGACGCTCGAGCGGCTCGGCATCCCGCACGAGGCCCGGATCCTCTCCGCCCACCGCACCCCGGAGGCGCTTTCCGACTACGTCGCGAGCGCCGTCGAGCGCGGCGTCGAGGTGCTGATCGCGGCCGCCGGCGGCGCCGCCCACCTGGCCGGCGTCGTCGCCGCCCAGACCACGGTGCCGGTCCTCGCCGTGCCGATGGAGTCGAAGCTCCAGGGCCTCGACTCGCTGCTCTCGATGGTCCAGATGCCGGCGGGGATCCCGGTCGGCACCCTGGCGATCGGCCGCGCCGGGGCGGTCAACGCGGCGCTCTTCGCGGCCGCCATCCTGGCGCTCGCCGACCCGAAGGTGAAGGCCGCGCTCGAGCGCTTTCGCCGGGAGCAGGCCGAGAAGGTCCTCGCCGACCCCGATCCCACCAAGCCGCCGCCCTCCGGCTGAGCGATCGCCCGGGGCGCCGCGCGCGCCCGGCCGAGCCGCGAATCACCCCAGAAAGTAGACGTCCGGCTCGTCGACGACCCCGGCCGCCTCCTGCGCCTCGGGCACCTCGGACGAGCCGACGAAGCCGCGCGCGCCCTCCAGGTCGGTGACCTCGAAGAAGAGGAACACCTCGTGCGGGTCGTCGAGGTTGCGCAGCACCCTCGCGATCCGCAGGCCGGCCTTCTGCTGCGCCTCCGCGCGCGAGTCGAAGACCCGCTGCCAGGCCTCGAAGTCGGCCACCTTGTGTCGCACCAGCATGTAGGTCATCGAGTCTCTCCTTGGCGGTCGAGTGAACCGGGGGTCTCGCAGCACTCCTCGCCGCGCCAGGCCCGCGCCCCCTCCCAGCCGATGATCGGGACCATCAGCAGGCCGGCGACCGGATCGGCCCACCACCAGCCCAGCCAGGCGTTCAGCGCCAGCCCGGTCAAGAGGATCGCCGAGAGCACCGCGCAGAGGTCGGTCTGCCGCGAGTCGGCCACCAGGGCGGCGCTCGCCAGCCGCGCGGCGAC
>JBFJMD010000353.1:0-3129 GCA_041634115.1 Thermoanaerobaculia bacterium
ACGCTGGAGCGGGAGCTCAACTACGACGAGCCGTCCCCCTGGCACTACCCGGTGCGGCATTCGCTCGGGGCGGTGCTGCTGGCGGCCGGGCGGCCGGCGGACGCGGAGGCGGTCTATCGCGAGGATCTCGCCCGCAACCCGGAGAACGGCTGGTCGCTCTACGGGCTGGCGGCGAGCCTGCGCGAGCAGGGGCGGGCGGACGAGGCGACGGCCGCCTCCGAGCGGTTCGCCCAGGCGTGGGCGGCGGCGGACGTCGAGCTGACGACGTCGCGCCGGTAACAGGCGGAGCCCTCTTCCGCCTCGCTTTCAGATTCCGAGAGGGCGGTCCGTCGCCGGCCGGGCCCCCTCCGTGAGCGACCTGAGCACGGCCAGACCTGGCTGTGGTACCTGACCACAGCCAGTGTCACCGCGCGCACCGGGAGCGAATGAGGGGGGCCGCCCGGCGACGGACCGCCCGGCCCCCCGCGCGCACCGGGAGCAAACGAGGGGGGCCCGGCCGCTGACGGACCGCCCGGCCCTCTAAGGCGTCGACTCGTCGAGCACCGCGCCGGCGGGCATCACCATGCGCGACTCGTCGAACGGCCGGCTGAACGACCATTCGCTCACCGGGCAGGTGGCGTAGACCGCGCCGTCGAGCTCGTAGATCGTGTAGTGCGTCGGCACCACGAGACCGTCCACGGTGTCGTAATCGTCGAAGACCAGCAGGTGCGGAGGCGTGGATTCGACTCCCTCCGGCAGCAGCGCCCGGTAGGTCACGACGTACTCGGTCGCCTTCATCAGGTAGGTCTCCGGATCGACGTAGATCTTGTAGTAGTCGTCCGGGGTGTCGCCGACGCCGGGATCGAACGTGATGCGAACGGTGATGTACTCGGTCGGGTCGTCGAAGATCGGATCGGTCTCCGGCTTGGGGAGGTTCAGGCCCGGGTCCTTGGTGAGCCAGGGCAGGTTCAGGAAGTAGTAGTTGAGCAGCGCCAGGAAGCGCGGCGGGTAGGGCAGGGCCCAGTTCTCGCTCCAGGCCTTCTCCCCGTCCCACGACATCCGCATGTCGGTGCCGGGAAAGTCGATGTAGGCGCGGCGGCTGCGCTGGTGGACCGAGACCCGCGAGGGCATGCCGCTCTCCGCCTCGCCGGGCCGGAACTCGTCGACGAAGCTGACCGTGGGAGCGGAGGCCCAGGCCGCCATGCCTCCGTGGGCCTCGATCATCCGGTCGATCACCCATTCGGCGTCCGGCGAGCGCTGGGCGGCCGAGGCGACGCTCGGGAGCGCCGCGACCGCGGCGGCCAGGGTCAAGAGCGCGAAGGCGGCCCGGAGCCGGGCGACGCCGCTTCGACGGGGAGCTAGGTGCGGCCGAATCCGATACATCCCGTTCTCTCCTTTCGGTCGGGGAACTCCTGGGGAGGAGATTGTAGATCGAGATCGCCCGGCTAGCGCGTTTCGCCGCCGGCCGGCCGCCGCGGCTCGACCAGGTAGAGGTCGCCCCTCTCCGGTGACGCGACCGGCGACACCGGCACGATGAAGCGGTCGCCTTCGCGGCTCCAGGCGGCGGCGCCCACCGTCACCCGGCCGGCGTAGTCCGTCGAGAAGACGTCGGCGAAGCGGGTCAGCCGCTCGGGCTCGCCGCCCGCGGCGCTCATCCGCCACAGGTCGGAGACGGTCACGGCCGAGCGGGCCCCGCGCGGGAAGGGCGGAACGCTGTCGACCAGGCCGCGCGTCGAGGACCAGACGACGGTGCGCCCGTCCGGCGTGAAGCGAGCGAAGCGGTCGAGCTCTCCGGGCGTCGAGGTGAGGCGCTCGAGCTCGCCGCCGTCGAGTCGCAGCACCCACAGGTCGAGGCCGCTCTCGGGCAGGCCGGCCACCGGGTTGCCGGCGAAGAGGACGCCGCGGTCGTCGGCCGTGAAGTCGCCGCTCTCGTAGAACAGGGGCTCGGGCCCCGGCTCGAAGGTCTCGACGTCGTGGAGCCGCGGCACGTTGCGGCGCTCGCCGAAGCGGGCCACGCGCAGCACCCAGCGTCCCCAGGCGCCGGCGCCGCTCGCCACCCGCTCGCTCCAGACCAGCCGGTCGCCCTCGCGGGAGAACCGGGGCGCCAGCACCCGGCCGCCGCGCTCGCCGCGGTTCGTCAGCCGCCAGAAGCGGCGGCCGTCGGGGGTGATCGCCCAGAGGTCGTCGCCGAGGTTGCGGCCCGGCACCGAGAGGAACGCCAGCAGGTCGCCGCCGATCTTGAAGGGCTTCTCGACCTGAAAGACGACGTAGCGCCCCGACGGGTGCCAGGTCGGATTGCCGGCGTGGCGCTTGCGGAATTCGAGCGGCGCGCAGGTCAGGCAGCGTTCGAGGGTCCCCTCGGGCTCGGCGACGTGGAGCTGCGCGAAGCCGTCGGGACCGACCTTGTCGTAGGCGATGAGGTCGCCGCGTGGCGCCCAATCGACGGTGCGCCCGCCGACCGCGAGCGGCCGGACGCGGGCCGCCGGACCCACCTCCGCCGGCTTCGTCGGCGCCACCTGCGCCGCGAGCCCGGAGGCCGCGAGCACTGCCCACAGCGCCAGTCCCGCCGCCGTTGCCGTCGCTCGAGGGGGCATCGCCACGAACGATATAACGGGCGGCGGCGCGAGGCGGATGGGTCGCAAGTCGCCTTGACCGCGCGCGGGGCGGCCGCTATGGTCGGGGGCCGAGAGAAGAGGAGGAGTCGAGCATGAGACGAACGATTGCACTCACGGCCGCGGCGCTCCTGGCGACCGCGGCCTTCGCCCCGGCGAGCTTCGCGCAGGGCTCCGACGAGGGGCTGCGCGAGGAGGTCGAGGCCCTCAAGAAGGGTCAGGATCAGATCCGCAAGGACCTCGAGGAGATCAAGAAGCTGCTCCAGCAGCGCCCGGCCCCGGCCCCTGCGCGGCGGGCGGCGCCGAGCGTCGAGGACAAGGTCTTCGACCTCGGCGACAACCCGGTGAAGGGAGCGGACACCGCCAAGCTCACGCTGGTCGAGTTCACGGACTACCAGTGACCGTACTGCAGTCGGCACGTCCGTGAGACGTACCCGCAGATCGAAAAGGAATACATCGACACCGGCAAGATCCGGTATGCCACGCTCGACCTGCCGCTCGAGCGCATCCATCGCCAGGCGTTCAAGGCCGCCGAGGC
>JBFJMD010000354.1:0-3062 GCA_041634115.1 Thermoanaerobaculia bacterium
GGGTCTGGGGGACGACCTCGGCCGCTGCGCGCCCCCCATCGAGGCCCGGACGGTCGCGGTCGGGGGCGCTTTCGCGCCGCCGGCGCAGGCGGCCCGCCTCCTCGGCGAGCACCGCGGCCGAACCGTGCTCGTCGTCGGCCACAGCAACACCGTTCCCGCCCTGGTCGAGGCCCTGGGCGCGACCTCCCTCTGCCCGGCGCTGGTGCCCCGCGACGACGCCGGTCGCTGCGAGCTGCCGGAGGAGCGCTACGGCGACCTCTTCACGGTCCGGGTGGGGGCGGCGGGCGGCGCCGAGCTCGAGGCCGCGACCTACGGCGGCGCGGTCCCGGAGGCGCCGCCGGGGTCCGTCCGGCCCTGAGCCGGCCCCGAGCGGGCGACAACGGTTTTCACCTCGCGCCCCAAAATTCGGTCGGATCCTCGGGTTTTTCGATCACCCCGGCCCGCGGCGCCCCGGACCCCCGGGACTCGGCGGAACCGCCGCCGGCGGCCGGCTCGCGAGCCCAATCCTTTTGGATCCAGTGACTTACACGCTGCGTGGAGAGCGCCCGCCGGGCGGCGACGGCGACGACGCGGCCCGTTCGACACTCATGGCACGAGACTTGCTTTTAAACAGGGCGAGTCGGAAAAGAGACCACAGACACCCGGAGACACGAGACCACCGCATCCGACCCCGACACGGCTTTCCCAGCCCGGATTCCACGGGCGACCTTCCAGCCAAGCCCCTTTCCCCTATCCCCTTCACCGGCCGCCCACCGGGGCGGTCGGCCCCCCTTTGTCCGGCGCCGCCCGGCCCCGGGCGATCGTCGCGTAGAATGCCCGCGCCCCGCGGCGACGGCCGCTCGGGCCCCGAACCGAGGCCGCCAGGGAGGACCCGATGACCGAGACTCGACGCACGCCCGCGGCGGAGGCCGCCCCGCCCACCGCCGAGCCCCGCCCCGAGCTGGATCGCAAGATCGAGAGGCTGGGCGGGCGCAAGAAGGCCTGGGCCGCCCTGCCCGTCGACGAGAAGATCGAGCACGCGCGGGCGCTCCTCGCCGGCACGCTGCGGGTCGCCCGCGGCCAGGTCGAAGCGGCGGCGGCCGCCAAGGGGGTGCCGCTCGCTTCGGCGCCGGCCGCCGAGGACTGGCTCTCAGGCCCCTACATCCAGGCGCGGACGCTGCGGCTGCTGATCCGCAGCCTCGAGGAGGTCCGGGACGAGGGCCGGGTGCGGATCGACCCGGCCCGGATCCTCGACCGCCCCGGCGGCCGGGTGGCGGTCTCCGTCTTCCCCGACAGCCTGCTCGACCGGCTGCTCTACGGCGGCTTCTCGGCCGAGGTCTGGATGCGGCCCGGGGTCACCCGCGACAACCTGGGCGAGCAGGTCGGCGGCGGAGTGCTGCGGCCCGACCCGGAGGGCGCCGTCGCCCTCGTCCTCGGCGCCGGCAACGTGGCCAGCATCGGGCCGCTCGACGTGGTCCACAAGCTCTTCAACGAGGGGCGGGTCGCGCTGCTCAAGTTCAACCCGGTCAACGAGTACCTGGGGCCGTTCGTCGAGGACGCCTTCTCCGGGCTGATCGACGCCGGCTTCGTGGACACCGCCTACGGCGGCGCCGACGTCGGCGAGTACCTGTGCTTCCACCCGGGGGTGGACGAGATCCACATCACCGGCAGCGCCCGGACCCACGACGTGATCGTCTTCGGGCCGGGCGCCGAGGGCGCCGCCCGCAAGGCGGCCGGCCGCCCGCGCCTCGGCAAGCGGATCACCAGCGAGCTGGGCAACGTCAGCCCGACGATCCTGGTGCCGGGCGACTGGAGCGAGGCCGACCTGCGGTTCCAGGCCCAGAACGTGGCCACCCAGATGGTCCAGAACGGCGGCTTCAACTGCAACGCCACGAAGGTGCTGGTGACCCACGAGGCGTGGCCGCAGCGCCGGCGCTTCCTCGATCTCCTAGGCGAAGTGCTCGCCGCCCTGCCGGCGCGCCCCGCCTACTACCCGGGCGCCGAAGAGCGCTTCGAGACCTTCCTCGCCGCCTATCCGCAGGCCCGCGTCTACGGCGAGCGGCGGCCGGGCGAGGTGCCGCCGGCGCTCGCGGCGGGAGTCGACCCCGAGAATCGCGACGGGCTCGCCTTCACCTCGGAGTCGTTCTGCGCCTTCACGGCGGAGACGGCGCTGCCGGCGAAGAACGCCGCCCGCTTCCTCGAGGCGGCGGTCGAGTTCTGCAACGAGCGGCTCTACGGCACCCTCAACGCCGGCATCATCCTGCACCCCGCCACCGGGCGCGCGCTCGGCGGCCGCCTGGAGGAGGCGGTCGCGGCCTTGCGCTACGGCTCGGTCGGCGTCAACCACTGGCCGGCGATGAGCTACGCCCTGGGCAGCACGACCTGGGGCGCCTACCCGGGCGCCACCCTCGACGACATCCAGAGCGGCATCGGCGTGGTCCACAACGCGCGGCTCTTCGACGCGCCGGAGAAGAGCGTCATCCGCGGGCCCTTCCGGGTGTTCCCCAAGCCGGTCTGGTTCGTGACCCATCGCGGCGCCCACCGCGTCGGCCCGCGCCTCGTGGCGCTCGAGGGCGACCCGTCGCTCGCCCGGGTCCCCGGCATCGTGATCGCGGCGCTCTCGGGCTGACCCGAGGCGCCCGGGAGGAGAGATGAAGTTGGACCCCGAGCTGGTGAAGCTCCTGACCCGTTACGGCCTCGACGTCGTCGGCGGCATCGTCGTCCTCGTCGTCGGCTACCTCGCCTCGCGGCTGGCGGCGCGGGCGGTGGCCCGCGCCACCGAGCGCAGCGAGCGCCTCGACCCGACGCTCAAGCCGCTGCTCGTTCGCGTCACCCGGGTGACGGTGCTCGTCGTCACCCTGGTCGCGGTCCTGCAGCAGTTCGGGGTCGAGACCACCAGCCTGATCGCGGTGCTCGGCGCCGCCGGCCTGGCGATCGGGCTGGCGCTCCAGGGGGCGCTCGGCAACGTCGCCTCCGGGGTGCTGCTGCTGGTCCTGCGCCCGTTCGGGGTCGGCGACAAGATCGAGGTCGCCGGCCAGCAGCTCGTCGTCGACGAGATCGGCCTGCTCACCACCCAGGCCCAC
>JBFJMD010000355.1:0-3018 GCA_041634115.1 Thermoanaerobaculia bacterium
ACGAAGCGGAAGGCGGGCGCGCCGGAGCCGGTCTCGGCGGCGACGGCGGCGGACGGCACGCTCACCAGCCCCTGCACCACCGTGCGGCTCTGGTGGCGGCCGGGAAAGCGCAGCGAGACTTCCGCCTCGAAGGTCTCGGAGCCGTCGGGCAGCTCGGTGGATCGGGCCGCGAAGTTCCGCACCCACTCGGAGGAGGGGCGCGGCAGCTTCGCGAAGAGACCCGACAGCTGGAGATCGAGGACGCGCGAGAGGGCGTCGACCAGGGTCCGCCCGTCGACGCAGTTCTCGATCAGCTCGGCGAGCACCTCGCTGTCGCTCGCCATCGGCCGCGCCGACCACTGGACCAGGGTGCGCAGCCCCTCGACGGGCGACCAGAGCCGGTAGCCGTCCGGCGCGACGCCGCCGCGCACGAAGAGCAGGTAGAAGTGCCCGCGCTCGTCCTGGTACTGCCAGAGCTCGGAGAAGCCGAGCATGCGGGAGCAGGGGGCCGTGGAGACGGTGCGCGGCGGGCCGAGGACGAGCAGGGCGCGCGGGCGCTCGCCCTCGAGGGTGCCGAAGCGCTCGTTCGCCTGCGCCACCCGCTCGATCCACGTGGCGTGAAACTCGTTGGCGCCGGTCTCGGGAAAGGGATCGCGCACCTGCCAGAAGCGGTCGATGAAGATCTTCCGCCGGTGATCGGACTTGAGCGCCAGGAAGACCTCGCGCTCCTCGTCGGTCATGAGCAGCTCGACCATCTCGAGCCAGGCGCGGAAGGCCTCGGGGACCTCCGCGGCGGCGGCGGGCTGCTCGCCGTCGCCGCCGGCGGCCGGGGGCGCCGCGCCGGCCGCGAGCGCGAGCCCCAGGGCCAGCGCCGCCGTCCACCGGCGGGGTGGGAATCGCCTAGCCCGCATCCTTCACGAGCGCCACGGCGCCTTGCGGAGATCGCCCGCCATCTCCGGCCGTGCTCGCTCGTCGCTCCTCGCTACGCGCGGCCGGATCCGACGGGCGCTGTCCACGATCTGCTCGCGGCGTCATGGATCATGCGAGCTAGGGGTAGTAGCCGCGCAGGGTCTTCGCCTCCAGGCCCGGCTTCGCCAGCTCGACTTCGATGCTGCGGAAGCCCTCGTCGCCGGAGGTGTTGGTCGACTGATAGGCGATGTAGTAGCGCGAGCGGAGCTCCCGCTGGATCGTATCGTAGATCTGCGGCAGGGCGCCGGCCCCCTCGATGAAGAACGAGCGCCCGCCGGTCTCGGCCGCGAGGCGCGTCAGCTTCTTCTTGGCGTCGCCGCTCTTACGGTTGAGGCCGAGGCCGATGGTGTAGATGGCGACCCCGGCGCGGCGCGCGTATTCGAGGGTGTCGTCGAAGGTGAAGCGGCTGTGCTCGTCGCGGCCGTCGGAGAGCACGATGAGGGCGCGCTGGCCCTTGATGCCGTTGAAGTAGTAGAGGCCGAACACCAGGCTGTCGTAGAGGGCGGTGCCGCGCTCGGCCTTGAGCCCGGCCAGCCCCGCGGCGAGGACCTTGGTGTCGTTGGTGAACTTGGACCGCAGGTTCGGATGGTCGTTGAAGGTGATGAGCGTCGCCCGGTCGCGGGGCGTGATCGCGCGCTCGAAGAACGCGAGCGCCGCCGTGCGCGCGATCTCCAGGCTCTCCTCCATCGAAGCCGAGACGTCCAGCATGATGCCGGCGTGGATCGGCAGGTTCTCGACCAGGTCGAAGCGCAGCGGCGTCTGGCGGACGCCGTCCTCCAGGATCTCGAAGCTCTCGCGCCCGAGCCCGAGGACGGGGCGCTTCTCGCGGTCGAGGACGGTGACGTAGAGCTCGACGAACTGGACGTCGACCTCCTCCAGGTACTCCGGCGCGTTGACGAACACCAGGTCCTCGGTGGAGTTGCCGTCGGGCTGGAAGGCGACCGCTCGCACGTAGGCGATCTGCTCGGCGCCGGGCAGGATGAGCGGCTGCACGAACGGCTCCTGGAACAGGGTGGCGACCAGCCGCTCGTTGAGGTAGAACTCGACCCGCTCGACGACCTGGTCCTCGGGCACCTCGACCTCGGCCTGGGCGCGGACGCTGGCCCGGTACTTCTTGCCCCGCCGCGGCTCGACGAGGCGGACGGCGAAGCGGTGGGCGCCGGCGTTCAGCGCCTGCTCGTCGCGGGTGAGCTCGTTGCCCTCGGCGTCGTAGGCGATCGCCGCCAGGGTGCGCATCCGCGGCAGCGAGCCGAGGTCGAGCTCGACGCTGAACGGCGGGCTGCGCTTGGTCAGGACCTTGCGGCCGTCGAGCGCAAAGGCCACCTCGGCGATCTCGCCGGAGATCAGGGTGTCGATGCGCAGCATCCCGGTCTGCAGGTCGCCGCGCGGAGGGACGATCTTGACCGTCGTCTCGCCGCTGGCGATGGCGGCGTTGGCCTCGGCCAGGAGCCTCGCCGCCTCGCTGTCCTCGGGCGGCCGCCGGTGGGCCGCCTCCACCCGCGGGACCGAGATCTCCCGCCGCTCGCGGAAGTACGAGCCGTTGCCGTTCATGTCCTCGATCTTGAGCACCAGGACGTAGTCGCCGGGCCGCAGGTAGCGCTCGAAGACCAGCGGGATGGAGTCGGCGACGACCTCGGCGACCGGCAGGTTGAAGGCGTAGCGGAAGCTGTCGAAGAGCTTGTCCTCGCGCAGCACCTCGCCGGTCAGGAGGAAATTGAAGGACTCGTGGCCGCCCAGCTCCGAGACGCTCGCCTGCTCGCGCGGCACCCCGATCAGGACCTGGGCGACGGTGCGCGTCTTGTGGCGGCCGGGGTAGTCGATCTCGACCTCGGCGGCGAAGGTGGCCGCGCCCTCCGGCAGGTCGGTGCTGTAGGCGTTGAAGGTCGCGACCCACTCCTTCGACGGCGACTCGGGGGCGGTGGTCAGCTGCGCCGCCATCGAGGGGAAGCCTAGGCCCCCCTGGCTCACGGCGAAGCGGTAGGCGGTGAGGATCGCCTCGGACTCCTCGAACCGGCAGGTGCGCTGCACCTGGTCCACGAGCTGAATGCCGTCGGCGAAGGGGGAGACGAA
>JBFJMD010000356.1:0-3010 GCA_041634115.1 Thermoanaerobaculia bacterium
CCTCGATCGGCGTCCGCCCCAGCAGCACGACGAGACCGACGCCGACCGAGAGCACCAGGCCGAGCAGCAGCAGGTACTCGGCCGGAACCTCGGTCGCCCCGCCGGGGTGGGCCCCCGGGCCCAGCAGCCAGGCGACGCCGGGCACCAGCACCAGCAGCGCCGCCCGCGGCGCCCGCGGCGCCCACACCACCGACAGCCGCACGAACTCGAAGACCGCGATCTCGAAGATCGCGACGAGCAGGACGAAGAAGAGGAGGGGAGCGAGATGGAAGACGGCCGCCAGGGCCAGCGGCACCGCCAGCGCGGCGGTGAGCAGTCGCTTCATCGCGCGCGAGCGATCAGAGCGCCGGCCTTCCGGGGACCGGCACCTTCTCGTCCGCGCCCACGCCCCCGAAGCGCCGCTCTCGGGACTGGTAGTCCAGGATCGCCTGGAACAGGACGCCGCGGCGAAAATCCGGCCAGTAGGTGGGGGTGACCCAGATCTCGGAGTAGGCGATCTGCCAGAGCAGGAAGTTGCTCACCCGCAGCTCGCCCGAGGTGCGGATCAGGAGGTCGGGATCGGGCTGCCCCGAGGTGTAGAGATAGCGCCCGATGGTCTCCTCGTCGATGTCCGTGTGCTTGCCGTTCGCCCAGTCGGAGACGATCCGCCGGCAGGCGTCCACGACCTCGCAGCGGCCGGAGTAGTTGAGCGCGATGTTGAGGCGCATGCCCTCGCAGCCCGCGGTGGCCTCGAGCCCGCCCTCGAGCGCCGCCACCACCGAGGGGTCCAGCTCGCGCCAGCGGCCGATCACGTGGAGCCCGATGTCGTTCTCGACCAGCCGGTCGAGCTCCCTGCGCAGGTACTCCTTCAGCAGGTTCATGAGCGTCCAGATCTCGTAGCGCGGACGCTTCCAGTTCTCCACCGAGAAGGCGTAGAGGGTGAGCGCCTCGAGCCCGAGCTGGGCCGCGGCCTCCACCGTGTCGCGGACCGCGTCCACCCCGGCCCGATGGCCCTCGACCCGGGGCAGCTCGCGCTGGCGCGCCCAGCGGCCGTTGCCGTCCATGATGATGGCGACGTGGCGCGGCAGCCGCTCGAGATCGAGCCGGCGTACGAGCAGTTCGTCGGGTGACCCCGGCTTGGCCAGTTGCGAGAGATCCACCATGGCTGGAAGGCCCTAAGTTACCACACGGTCCCACTCGGGCGGATAGCTCACCCGCTCGAGTGTGAGGCCGCGAGCCGGGGCCGTGGGGCCCGCCTCGGAGCGCGATCCGCCCTCGAGCAGGCGGGCGATCTCGGCCGGCTCGCGGCGCCCCGATCCCACCTCGAGCAGCGTCCCGACGAGGCTCCGCACCATGCCGCGGAGGAAGCCCTCGCCGACGACCCGGAAGGTCAGCTCGGGGCCCCGCTCCAGCCACTCCGCCTCCAGGATCCGGCGGAAGGGCTGCTTGTGGGCGCCGCCGGCGATCGCGAAGGCGGTGAAGTCGTGGCGGCCGCGCAGGGGGCCGGCCGCCCGCCGCATCGGCTCGAGCCGCGCCCGCGGATCGAGGCGCACCGCGAAGAGCGAATCGAGCGGCGACAGCACCTCCGCGCGCACCAGGCGGTACCGGTACTCCTTCGAGCGCGCGCACTTGCGCGCGTCGAAGCCGTCCGGCGCGCGCCGCGCCGCGAGCACCCGCACGTCCTCGGGCAGGCGCGCGTTGACCCCGTGCACCAGGGCGCCCTCGGGCAGCTCGCGGCCGGCGGTCAGGTGCACCACCTGGCCGCGCGCGTGCACCCCGGCGTCGGTGCGACCCGCCGCGACCGTCGCCAGCCGCTCTCCGCGCCCGACCGCCTCCGGGAGCACCGCAGCGATCGCCGCCTCGAGCACCTCCTGCACGGTCACCGCGTTCGGCTGCCGCTGCCAGCCGCCGTAGGCGGCGCCCCGGTAGGCGAGGGTCAGACGGTAGACCACGACGGGCGCCAGAGGAGCAGGCCGAAGAAAGGCCCCCAGATCGCCAGGAAGACCCAGGGCAGGAGCGGCACCCCGGCGTGCTGCGGCAGGTAGGAGAGCGGCAGCAGGGCGGCGAGCGCCAGCCAGGCCGGCTGCCGGCAGAGCGCCGCCCAGGGCAGGATCCAGAGCGCGTACCAGGGATAGACCGTGGCCGAGAACAGCAGGACGGTGCCGAAGGCCAGCCCGGTCGCGGCGATCGGGTCCGCTCGCCGCCAGGCGAAGCGCGCCAGCGCCGCGACCAGTCCCAGCCCGAGCAGCGCGCGGGCGTGGAGCCGGGGGTAGTTGAAGGGGTAGAAGCGGTTCCAGAAGTCGTGCTCCCCGCTCTCGAGCTTCAGCCGGTCGAGGCCGGAGGCGATCGCCTCCTCGACCCCGAGCCGGTCGAGCGCGCGCCAGAGCGGCTCGTAGAGCGGCCCGTTGAACTCCCAGGAGACGCCGTAGGAGACGAGGCCCGGCGGCACCCCGCCGGGGAGCAGCACCGGCACCGAGGCCGCGGCGACGAGGGCGAGCGCCACGAGCCCGAAGGCCAGCGGCCGGCCGCTCTGCCGGGCCCATGCCGGCAGTGCCGCCACCGGCACCAGCTTGGCGAGGACCGCGGCCGCCCCCGCCGCCGCCGCCGCGAGCGGCCGGCCGGGGCGGCGGACGAGGAGCAGCACCGCGGCGGCCGCCGCCGCGACCCCCAGCGCGTCCACGTGCCCCATCCCCGCGATCTCGACCGTCGCCAGCGGGTTCCAGGCGTACCAGGCGACCCGCTCGGCGGGCAGGCCGCGGCGGCGGGCGATCGCCACCAGCAGCGCGCAGGCCCCCAGGTCCGCGGCGGCCAGCATTCCCTTGAGCGCCGAAACCGGCGCCGGCGACAGAGCGGCTATACTAAACACGGCCATCGCGAGCGGCGGATAGACCGTCGCGACGTCGCGGTGGGGAAGCCGCTCCCAGCTCTCGTCGCGCAGGGCTTCGAGCTCCGCGGCGTCGGGGCTCGACCGGTACGGGTCGAAGCCCGACGCGACGACCTTCCCGTCCCAGACATAGCGCAAGGCGTCGTC
>JBFJMD010000357.1:0-2970 GCA_041634115.1 Thermoanaerobaculia bacterium
CACTCCCCTACTCCACCAGCGCAAGCGAAAGGAGGTTTGCCTTTGAGCAAGCCAGAGGAGACGTCCGTCTCGACGTTGCCCCTCTTCCCGCTCGGCCGCGTCGTCGCCACTCCGGGAGCGCTTGCGGCCCTCGAGGCCGCCGGCGAACTCCCCCACGGCTACCTCGCGCGGCACGTCCGCGGGGACTGGGGCGAGATCCCCGACGAGGACAGGGAGGAGAACGAGCTCTCGCTCCGCGAGGGCTTCCGGATCCTCTCTGCCTGTCAACGATTTTGAAAAGTTTCCCATTGCGATGGCGAAAAGTTTCCCCCCTCCCGGGTGGGTGGAGGGAGGCCGAGCTGGCGTCTTGAGCCAGCTTGGCCTCCCCAGGGTCAAGGGGTGGCTCTCCAGGCGGTCCCGAGAGCCCCGACCGGCCTCCGGGCCAGGCCCTGGGTAGGGGGTCGGGAGCGGCCTGGAGCCTGCGGTCGACATCGCCGGGGTGCTACTCGCGCTTCTTGATCAGCCCGGCCTTGAGCTTGTCCTTGAGCCGGAAGCTCTCGCCGCGGATCGAGACCGTGACGCAGTGATGCAGGATCCGGTCGAGGATGGCGGTGGCCAGGACCTGGTCGCCGAAGATCTCACCCCAATGGGCGAAGCTCTGGTTCGAGGTCAGGATCATCGGCCCGCGCTCGTAGCGCCGGCTGATGAGCTGGAAAAACAGGTTCGCCCCGAGCTGGTCGATCGGGATGTAGCCGATCTCGTCGACGATCAGGAGCTTGGGCACGGTGAAGACCTTGAGCTTCTCCTCCAGTCGGTTCTCCGCGTGGGCCTTGGCCAGGGTGGCAATCAGCGCGGTCGCCGACGTAAACAGCACCCGGTACTGCGCCGCGATCGCTTTGAGGCCGAGACCGACCGCGAGGTGGGTCTTGCCGACTCCCGGCGGGCCGAGCAGCACCAGGTTCTCGCCGTTCTCGAGGAAGCGGCAGGTGGCGAGCTCGCGGATCTGTTTCTCGTCCAGCGACGGCTGGTACTTGAAGTCAAAGGCCTCGAGGGTCTTGACATACGGGAAGCGAGCGAGCTTCGTGCGCAGCCCGATCGCCTTGTCGGTCTTGGCGGCGACCTCCTCGGCCAGCATCCGGTCGACGAGCTCGCTGTAGCTGAGCTCGCGCTGGGTGGCCTCCTGGAGCAGCGCTTCGAGGCGCTCCTGGATCTTCGGCAGCTTCAAGCGCTTGAGGTTCTCGCCGATCCGCTGCATCTGCGGCGTGCTCATCGCGCAGCTCCCGCCGCCAGCGACTCGTAGACCGAAAGGTCCCGGACCTCGACCTCCGGCGACACCCGGGGCCAGAGCAGATCCGGCAGGGCCGAGACTGCCACCGGCGCCGTCCGCTGGGCCGGCGGTCGAAACAGCCCACGAAAGTGCTCCGGATCGCGCACCATCTGGTGGCGACCGGTCGCGAGCGGATGGCTCGCCACCAGGCGTCCCCGGTGGAAGATCCGTACCTCGTGCTGGGCCACCGAAACCTCGACGCTCTCGCCCACCAGGCGCCAAGGCACCGAGTAGCGATTCGTGTCGAGGCTCACCAGGCAATCCGTCGCCACCGCCCGCACCGGCGGCCGCTCCAACCGATAGGGCGGCACCCCCGTGACCGGCAGCAGGGTCTCGCGCCGAAAGCGCTCGACTGGGCGCTCATGGGTGGTGCCGTGGATCCTCTGATCGGCGATCGTCATCGCCCACTCCAAGAGCCAGTCGTTGAGCTGCTCGAAGCCGGTGAAGCTCCGGCCGGCGAGCGCGTTGCGCTTGACGTACTTGATGCCGCTCTCGACCTTGCCCTTGGTGCGGGCCCGGTAGGGCCGGCACAGGCGGGGATGGAAGCCGTAGGTGTCGGCGAAATCCCGAAAGACCGGATGCCACTCGACGTGACGGCCCTCGAGGTCTCTCTTCTCGACGATCGTCCGTGGATTGTCGTAGAGGATCTCCTCGGTCCGGCCGCCGAAGTGGGCAAAGGCCCGCTCGTGGGCGTCGAGCAGCGCCGGCAGCTTCTGGTTCGGATAGGCGAAAGCGAAAAGCCGGCGTGAGAAGCCCAGCGTCAGGACGAAGAGCTGGGCCCGGACCGCTCGACCGCCAATCACCAGGCGCTTGCTCCCCCAGTCCGCTTGCGACTGGCGCCCCGGACCGGTCTCGAAGCGCACCGTAGCGGCCTCGAGGCGCCGCTGCTCTTCGCGCCGCGGACGCACCCACAGCTTCACCACCTCGTAGCCGCCGCGAAAGCCCCGTGAGCGCACCTCCTGGTACAGCACCTGGGCGACCCAGTCGACCTCCGGCGCCCGGCGCTCCAGGTACTCCCCATGCTCCCGCTCCAGCGCCTCGCGCACCGGCGATGCCCGCCGGTACCGGATCCGTCCTCCCTGGCGAAGGTATCGCCGCACAGTCGGCACGCTCACCCCGAGCTCGCGGGCGATCGCCTTCTTGCCCATGCCCCGCTCGCAAAGGGTCCGCATCGTGGTCCACTGATCCTGGCTCAGCATCCTGTCCTCCCCGGACGCTCTCGTCCGGGGAGCACTCTCTACCCGTTGCTCAACGATTTCCACGGTCTCCTACCTCCTCTCAGCTGGTGAGAGGGGGGAAACTTTTCAGCATCGCAAGGGGAAAGATTTCAGAACCGGTGACACGGTCCGTGCCCGGCCGCTGAGCGATTCCGGGTCGGTTCTCCGTCCACCCGGTCAGGAGGCGCCCGAGCCGACGAGGTGTCCGCTCCGGCGAGAAGGATCCGAGACATGCCCGACCCCCGATTCCGCTGGTGGCTCCTGGGGCGTTTCGTCCGTCTCGAGTTCGAGGCCGCGACGGGCCTCTACCACGCCTCGACGGCCGAGGGTCCCCGCGTTCACGCCTGGGGCCGCACCCGGGCGCTGGCGCTCCGGGCGCTCGGCCGGAAGCTCCTCGAGGAGACTGCAGTCGGCTCGGGGTCGAGGCGACGAGTCGCTCCTTGCGGC
>JBFJMD010000358.1:0-2947 GCA_041634115.1 Thermoanaerobaculia bacterium
CATGGCGCGGACTCTACACGCAAGAACCGTGCTGGCGCCGCAAAACCCTGTGCTAGCCTTACCTCATCCCCGATCGCGGGCAGCTCCCGGGGCCGCCGCCAGCTCGACCTTCTCACCGGCCGCGGGGGAGCCGCGCCCGCGTCCGTCCACGCGGAGACACCCATGCGCCCGAGATCCCCCGTCCCTCTCCTCGTCTCTCTCGCCTCGCTCGTTCTCCTCGGCGCCGCGCCGTCGGTCGCCGAGCTTCCGACCCCGGAGGAGTTCGCCGGCCATCCGGTCGGCGCCGACCGCCGCCTCGTGCCGTACCCGAAGGTCGTCGAGTATCTGCGCCTCGTGGCCGACGCCTCGGACCGGGTCTCCGTCGAGACCGCCGGCCGCTCGACCCTCGACAACGAGATGGTGACGGTGGTGCTCACCTCGGCCGCCAATCAGTCGGCCCTCGAGCGCACGCGCGAGATCGGCAGACGGCTGGCGAACCCCGATCGGATCGCCGCCGGCGAGGTCGAGGCGCTCATCGGCGAGGGCAAGGTCGTGGCGCTCATCACCTGCACGATCCACTCGACCGAGGTCGGCTGCACCCAGATGGCGATGGAGTTCGTGCACGACTTCGCCACCACCGAGGACCCGCGCAAGAAGCGCTGGATGGAGGACGTCGTGCTGCTGCTGATGCCCTCGATCAACCCCGACGGCCAGGTGATGATCGTCGATTGGTACGAGAAGCACCTGGGCGGCGAGTACGAGGGCGGCCGGATGCCGTGGCTCTACCATCACTACGTCGGCCACGACAACAACCGCGACTTCTACATGCTCACCCAGAAGGAGTCGCGGGTCGTCAACGAGGTCCTCTACCACCGCTGGTTCCCGCAGGTCTTCCTGGACGAGCACCAGATGGGCTCGACCGGGCCGCGCATGTTCGTGCCGCCGCAGACCGACCCGCTCGCCCCCGAGATCTCGTCGCTCGTCTTTCGCCAGGCCGACCTGATCGGCACCAACATGTCCTACCGGCTCGAGGAGGCCGGCAAGACCGGCGTCGGCCACAACATGATCTACGACAGCTACTGGCCGGGGGGGACCCGCAACACCGCCTGGTGGAAGAACGTGACCGGCCTGCTGACCGAGGTCGCGAGCGCCCGCATCGCCACTCCGATCCGGATCGAGCCGGGCGAGCTGCGCGGCGGCTACAAGGGGCTGCCGGAGTACTCCCGCCGGTCGAACTTCCCGTCGCCGTGGGAGGGGGGCTGGTGGCGGCTGCGCGACATCGTCGAGTACGAGCTCGTCGCCACCTGGGCGCTCGCCGAGACCTGCTCGCAGTACCGCGAGGAGATGCTGCGCAATTTCTACGAGATGGGCCGCCGCGAGGTCGAGGCCGGGAGCGCCGGGGCGCCCTACGGCTGGGTGGTGCCCCCGGACCAGCACGACCCGGTCGCCGCGGCGCGCCTCGTCGACCTGCTGCTGGAGCACGGGGTGCGGGTCCACGCGGCGGCCGAGCCGCTCACCGTCGGGCGCGTGACCTGGCCGGCCGGCACCTACGTGATCCCCGCCGCCCAGCCCTACCGCGGCTTCCTGCTGACGATGCTGCGGCCGCAGCGCTATCCGGAGGTGCGGCCCTACCGGGGCGGCCCGATCTTCCCGCCCTACGACGTCACCTCCTGGTCGCTGCCGATCTCGATGGGAGTCGAGATCGAGGAGCTGGCGCGGCCGCTGCCGGCGACCCCGCCGGAGATCACCGCGCCGCTGTGGCCGGGCGGCGCGGTGGCCGCCGCGCCTGGCGGCTACCTGCTCTCCCACGCCCACGACACGGTCTACCCGGCGATGAACCGGCTGCTCGCCGCCAAGAAGAAGGTCTACTGGCTGACCGGAGACGCGGCGCCCGAGGGCCCGGGCGCCGTCTGGGTGCCGGCCTCGGAGGCCAGCGCCGAGGAGATGGGCGAGATCTCGAGCGCGCTCCACCTGCCGGTCCGCCCGCTCGACGCCGAACCGGGCGGCGGCCGCCTGCGGGTCGCGCCGGTCCGCGTCGGCCTCTACAAGCCCTGGCGGGCGTCGATGGACGAGGGCTGGACCCGCTGGCTGCTCGAGCGCTACGAGTTCCCCTACCGCAACCTCGCCAACGCGGACCTGCAGAAGGGGGCGCTGCTGGGCGCGATCGACGTGCTGCTGCTGCCCGACGTCGGCAAGGAGACCCTGGAGAAGGGTGAGCCCGGCGGCGAGCGCGCCCGCTTCGCCAGTCGGCTGCCGCCGGACTACCAGGGCGGCATCGGCGAAGAGGGCGCCAAGAAGATCCGCGAGTGGGTCGAGAAGGGCGGCACCCTGGTCGCCCTCGACTCTTCCACCGAGTACGCGATCGACCTCTTCGAGCTGCCGGTGCGCAACGTCCTGTCCGGGATCGACGGCGACCGCTTCTCCTGCCCCGGCTCGATGCTGCGCATCCTGGTGGACACCGACCACCCGCTCGGCTACGGACTGCGCGCGGAGGAGGCCGCCTACTTCGCGGGCTCGCCGGCCTTTCGCACCGCGGTGCCCGACGCCCGCCTCGAGCGCAAGGTGGTGGCGCGCTATCCCGACCACCGCGACGACGTCCTGGTGAGCGGATACCTCAAGGGGGCGGCGCTGCTTGCCCGCCGCGCCGCGGTGGTCGATTTCACGGTCGGCAAGGGGCGCGTCGTGCTCATCGGCTTCCGCGCCCAGCACCGCGCCCAGCCCCACCGCACCTTCAAGCTGCTCTTCAACGCGCTCTATCTCGGCGGGCTCGCCGAGGAAGCCTCGTAGTCCGCGCCGCGATGCCCCCGTTCGCGCGCGTCCTCGAGGAGCTGGAGCCCCGGCGGCTGCCGCTTGCTCGGCTGGAGCTTCTCACCGTCGAGCTGCCGCTGGTCGAGCCCTTCCGCTCGGCGATCGGCAGCCGCAAGAGCCGCCGGGCGCTTCTCGTCCGCTGGGACGCCGGCGACGGCAG
>JBFJMD010000359.1:0-2934 GCA_041634115.1 Thermoanaerobaculia bacterium
ACGTCCACAAGCCCCACAACTTCTCGGCGGTCCTGCGCACCTGCGACGCGGTCGGGGTGTTCGAGACCCACGCGGTCGTCCCCGAGGGCGACCTCTCGACGCATCACATGATCGCGGGCGGCTCGAATCGCTGGCTCCGGGTCCGCGTGCACCGGGAGATCCGCGCCGCCGCCGCCGAGCTTCGCGAGCGCGGCTTCCGGCTGCTCGCCGCCCACCCCTCGCCGGCGGCGGCGGACTACAGGGAGCCGGACTACACGCGGCCCACGGCGATCCTCTTCGGCCAGGAGAAGGAGGGTCTGACCGGCGAAGCGCTGGCGCTCGCCGACGCGCGGGTGCGCATCCCGATGCAGGGGATGGTCGCCTCGCTCAACGTGTCGGTGGCGGCGGCGCTCATCCTCTTCGAGGCGCAGCGGCAGCGCCTCGCCGCGGGCCTCTACGAGCGCTCGCGCCTCGAGCCCGCGCTGTTCGACAGGACGCTCTTCGAGTGGGTCTACCCGCGCCTGGCGAGGCTCTGCCGCAAGCGGGGCGTCGCCTACCCGCGGCTCTCCCCGACCGGCGAGCCGCTCGATCCGCTGCCGCGGTGACGCCGTCCGGTGCGCTCCCCGCGGGTGAGGGCGCTGCCTCTTCGGGCGGCCCCGCGTCCTAGAATCCGACCCGGGGCATCGAGCGGTGCGTCGAGAGAGAGAGAGTCGGTTCGTCGCCGGGGCGCTGCTGGGAGCGGCCCTCCTCGCCTGCGCGGGCGGCGGCGGCGGCGGAGCATTGCCCGCGGCCGCGCCGCAAGCGCCCGAGCCGGCTCCGGGGACCGTGACCGGCTACGCATGGGACCTGCCGGCGGGCTTTCCGCCGCCGCCGGTCCCCGCCGACAATCCGATGAGCGAGGCCAAGGTCGTGCTCGGCCGCCGCCTCTTCTTCGAGACCGACCTCTCGGGCAACCGGAGCCAGTCCTGCGCCGGCTGCCACCGGCCCGAGCTCGCCTTCACCGACGGCCGGGCGCGGGCGGTCGGCTCGACGGGCGAGATCCACCCGCGCGGCGCGATGAGCCTCGCCAACGTGGCCTATAACGCCAGCTACAACTGGGCGGACCCGCGGATCCGGACGCTCGAGGAGCAGATGCGGGTGCCGCTCTTCAGCACGGACCCGGTGGAGATGGGGCTCTTCGGGCGCGAGGCCGAGGCGGCCGCCCGTCTCGCCGCCCGCCCGGTCTACCGCGAGCTCTTCGCGCGCGCCTTCCCGGAGGAGCCGGAGCCGGTGACGCTGGAGAACGCGATCCGCGCGATCGCCTCGTTCGAGCGCACCCTGATCTCGGGCGGCTCCGCCTTCGACCGCTTCGTCTACTGGGGGGAGGGCGAGGGCTTCTCCGACGCCGCGCGCCGCGGAATGGAGCTCTTCTTCTCCGCTCGGCTGCGCTGCTCCGAGTGCCACGGCGGCTTCAACCTGTCGGCGCCGTCGCGTACCGCGGAGCGCCCGGAGGCGGCGCCGGCGTTCCACAACACCGGCCTCTACGACCTCGACGGCGCCGGCGCCTACCCGCCGGACAACCGGGGGGCGATCGAGGCGACGGGCAGGCCCGAGGACATGGGCCGCTTCAAGGCGCCGACCCTGCGCAACGTCGCGCTGACCGCTCCCTACATGCACGACGGGAGCCTGGCGACGCTCGCGGAGGCGGTCGATCACTACGCCGCGGGCGGCCGCGGCCCGGGGCGCGACAGCCCGCTCAAGAGCCCGCTCGTTGAGGGCTTCGAGCTGGCCGACGGGGAGCGGCGCGACCTGATCGCCTTCCTCGAGAGCCTCACCGACCCGGCCTTCGCCACCCCGAGAAGGTAGCGCCCGGACCCGTGCCGGGCGCCCGATCGGATGCGCCCCCCGCGGGTGGGGGCGCTACCGCTTCCGCCCGCGCCTCAGAAGCTGAACGACGTGCCGAAGGAGATCGTCCGCGCCGAGAGGTCCAGCTCGCCCAGACCGTCCAGGTCGTCGCCGAGGTCGTCCTTGGCGCGCTGCCAGCGGGCGTCGGCGTAGACCGACCAGCTCCGGCCCAGCGGCACCTCGACCCCGGCCTGGAAGTAGTACCCGAAGGTCGCGCTCTCCGTCTCGAAGGTGGCGCTGAAGATGTCGAAGTCGGGCGAGAAGAAGTCGATGAAGTCCCCGGACTCCTCGAGCCGGTAGAAGAAGAGCCCGCCACCGGCGCCGACGTAGGGCTGGATCGGGGCGTCCCGGCGGGCGAGCTGATAGATCAGGCCGAGGTTGAAGGTGGAGATCTCGAGCGTCGTGGTGTGCTCGATCTCGAAGCCCCGGGTGTCCACGAAGTCCCGATAGGAGAGCAGGTCGTCGCCCTCGTAGAAGTGGCCGGAGACGACGAAGCCCATGCGGGGACCGAGGAAGTACAGGTACTCGAGGCCGAAGGAGAAGTCCTCGAAGTCGGAGGCGCTGCCGAAGAAGTCGCGCTCTTTGTCCTGCCAGTAGAGGGACTCGCCTTCGGGCTCGAGCTGTCCGAGCTGGATGCGGAAGGCCTGGTTCTCGCCCCAGTGGCCGAGGCGGCCGCTGCGCGCTTTGGCGGCCCAGGCGGGCGCGGAGAGGGCGATGCCTGCGATCGTGGCGAGCAGGGCGACAGAAATTCGTCTTCGGTTCATGGCTCAACCTCCCGGCGAGACCTCCGGGTCCCGCAAGAAAACTTTAGAGCAACGTCGATGCCAACCGCCGGCACCCCGGAAAAACGCCCGGTCCGCCTCGAAAACGAGCGCCGCCGTCTCCCCCCGATCCGCGACTGTCACCCACGATGGGCATGAGACCCGATGAGCGCGCGTCCCGGGACCGGGTCGGTGCGCGAGCGACTCCGGTGAGGCCCGGCGGATCGGAGCTGTGTGGCGCGAGAGTGTCGCGGGAGGGGGCCCTCCCGGGGTCAAAAGGCCGATCTCGGCGTCTCTCGTCTCGCCGCGG
>JBFJMD010000360.1:0-2934 GCA_041634115.1 Thermoanaerobaculia bacterium
AGTCCCTTCAGGCGCTCGCCGACGACGTCGTCGGGCTCGGCGGCCGCGCCCGCGACCTCGGCTTCCGGGGTCTCCGCGGGGGCCGAAAGCGGCGAGACCCAGGACTCCAGCCGGCTGCGGATCTTCTCGCTGCCGAGCAGGGCCGCCCGGTCGGGCGCGTAGCGCCGCCAGGCCTGGGCGAGCGACTCCGAGAGCTCCGCGTAGGGGTCGCGGCCGGGGCGGAAGGGGTCGACCACCAGCCAGGCCTCGCGTTCGCGGCGCAATCGGGGCAGCATCCCGGCTCGAACCAGCGACGACTTGCCGCTGCCGGAGGCGCCGAGCACCATGATGAGACCGGGAGCGCCTCGAGTCAGCAGCTCGATGCCCGCCCGCGACTCGTCCTCGCGCCCGAAGAAGACGGGCGCGTGCTCTTCCTGGTAGGCGCTCAATCCGAGATAGGGCGACCTCTTGGGGTCCCAGTCGCCTGCGGCCCCCAGGAGGTCCATCTCCTGCAGGCCTCTCCACAGCCTCCGGTACCCCTCCTCGGGGTCTTTGCGCAGGTCGATGAACTGCCGCTCGGTGAGGATCGCCGGCATCTTGGCGCCCGGGCTGAGCGGATCCGCCTGCAGGGCGAGGATGTGCTTTCCCTCCATTCGAGCGAGCGCGATCTCGGCGAAGCACCACTGGGAGGCGAGGTAGTTGTCGGTGCAGAGCGCGACGACGGCACGGCAGGCCCGGAGCTTTCGATAGAGAGTCTGCTCCCAGCTCTGCCCGGCAACGATGCCCTTCTCGGGATCGAGATCCAGAAAGACCGACGAGTGCTGCCGCTGTGCCAGCCGCTCTCCCAGCTCCTTGGCGAGCTCGTTGTCGCTCGAGCTGTGGCTGATGAAGAGCGTGCTCACGAGAGACGTTTCAAGGTGCCTGGGTCGGGACCCGAGCCGTCGCTCCGGTCCCGAACAGCATCGGCCGAGGAGTCGGCCGCTTTGCGGGTCTGCTTCGAAAGGGTAGCAGCGCTCCCGCCGGCGAGCAATAGAGGCCTACCGGCGGGCGGAGCCACCTCTCGGGGTGTGGGCGGCCCCGGCGCGAGCTGCTGGACGAGTTCCGCTCGCGGCGAACGGCAGCGGTGCCCGACAGCCCTCCCCGTGCTAGCCTCGTCGGCGCAGCGGACAGACGAAACTCGCCGGCGGGCCCGGGGGCCGCGGGGCGGTCCGGCCCGTCGCGCACGACTGGGAGGATTGGCTCATGGTCTCGATCGGCGCTCTCTGGCTTTCCATCCTGGTGTCGGCGGTGGTGGTGTTCGTCGCCAGCTCCATCATCCACATGGCCTTGACGTATCACCGCTCCGACTACCGGAAGCTGCCGGAGGAAGACCGGATTCGCGGCGTGCTGCGCGAGGCGGGTCTGACCCCCGGCGTCTACACCCTGCCGCACTGCGCGAGCAACAAGGAGATGGGCTCGCCGGAGATGATCGCGAAGATGAAGGAGGGACCCGTCGGCTTTCTCACGGTCATGCGCAGCGGCCCGCCGAAGATGGGCAAGTTCCTCTCCCAGTGGTTCGTCTACTGCATCGTCGTCGGAATCTTCGCCGCCTACATTGCCGGCCGGGCACTCGGGCCGGGCGCCGAGTACCTGGCGGTCTTCCGCTTCGTCGGCACGACCGCGTTCCTCGGCTACTCCGCGAGCGAGGCCATCGACGCCATCTGGATGGGCCAGCCCTGGTCGGCGACTCTCAAGCACATGGCCGACGGCGTGGTCTACGCGCTCTTGACCGCCGGGGTCTTCGGCTGGCTCTGGCCGAGCTAGGGGCGCGGAGCGGGACGGGCTTCCGTCCGCAGCCGGGTCGACCGCGGCGCGGTAAAATGAGGTGATGCCCGACGGCACCTCGGGCGCCCATTCCAGGAAGAGCTGGCCGGTGCGCCGCTTTCGCCTCGGCGAGGAGCCCGAGGGCGATCTCAGCGACTCGACGACGGCCGCGGAGCGCCTCGCCATGATGTGGCCCCTCGCGCTCGAGGCCTGGGCGGCGGCGGGCAGGAAGCTGCCGACCTACTCCCGGTCCGAGACCCCGGTGCGGCGGGTCCGCCTGACCGACGGCCGGGAGCGGTGAACGAGGACTTCCAGGACATCCTGACCGCGCTCCCGGAGTCGGGCGCTCGGTTCCTGGTGGTGGGCGCGCACGCCCTGGCCGTCCACGGCGTCCCGCGCGCCACCGGCGACCTCCAACTCTGGGTCGAGCCGACGAGGGAGAACGCCCGGCGGGTCTGGCAGGCGCTCTTGCGGTTCGGCGCCCCGGTCGAAGCGCTCGGAGTCACCCCGGCCGACTTCACCGAACCGGACATGGTCGTCCAGATCGGGATTCCGCCGCGACGGATCGACCTGCTGACCGGTCTCACCGGAGTGGACTTCGAATCGGCCTGGTCCGACCGGGTCACGAGCCGCCTGGGCGAGCTCGAAGCCCCGGTCCTGGGCAGAAAGACCCTGCTGCGCAACAAGCGGGCCACCGGCCGCGCCCGGGACAGGGCCGACCTCGAGGCGCTGGGTGAAGCCGCGGACTAGGCGGACCGAGCGCCGTCAGTCCAGCCGGCCGATGTCGACGACCTTGAGCGTCGTGCCCTGCATGCAGAAGCTGAACTGGACGGCCTCGCCCTCGACCCAGACACGGTCGCCGGTCTTGAAGCCCTTGCGGTCGCCGGTGAGGGTGTAGAGCTTGCCCTCGTCGCTGCGCATCGCCTGGCACTCGACGCCCTCGGCGGTGAGCCTGCCTTCGACCCGCACGGTGGGTCGCTTCTCGTCTCGCGCGGCGGGCGGGGCCGGCTTGGCGGCCTGCGGCGGCGGCGCGGTCTCCGGGGTGGCGGATTTCGCGGGCGGAGTCGGCGCGGCCTTGGGTAGCTTCGTCCCCAGCGCGGCCCCGGGCGCGCCGCCCGGGGCGGTGGCCAGGATCCGCTCGAGCTTCGCCGG
>JBFJMD010000361.1:0-2916 GCA_041634115.1 Thermoanaerobaculia bacterium
CTGATTGGCGCTCAGGTAGGGCGCCGCCACCCAGTGGCTGCCGGAGGGCAGGCCGGCGAGGCCGACGAGCGGCTTGACGTTGCAGATGAAGCAGGTCGAGTCCCGCGGCAGCCGCGAGGTGAAGAACTGGTAGCGGAACTCACGCGGGTGGTTCCGATAGAGCATGATGCCCCAGCGCTCGGGGTCGCTCTCCGCGTAGCGCAGCGAGGAGAAGGGGATGCGCATCTCCAGCACCCAGCCCTCCTCGGTGATGCGGGCGGCGCTGTCCCAGAAGAAGTCCGGCGACGAGTCCTCGCCGGCGGCGTCGCTCGACAGGGCGTCGTACTGGATGCCGCGGGCGTTGGCGAGGAACATCTGGGCCGTGCGCCGGTCGTTGTTGGCGTCGACGATGACGCCGCCGTAGTCGGTGTAGCTGGGGACGTTGTCGCGGTTGCCGAGCGGCGCCCGGATCTTCCTGGGCTCGGGGTCGGCGAACTCGAAGCCGGCGTAGAGGAACCGGTCGTCGTAGGTCAGGTAGCCGACGTTACCGACCTTGGGCTCGACGTTGTCGCCCGGGTTGGTCTCGTACCACTTCGCGACCGGGGCCGCGTCCCGCCAGCCGGGGTCGTCCAGGCGTCCGTCGACGACGATCTCGCCGGCGGCCCGGCGGATCTCCAGCGAGGGCTCCTCCTCCCGGGCCCCCGCGGTCGCGGATCCCAGAACGAGCAGCACCCCGATCGCGGCCAGGCGACGTGCCTTCATTCGGAGATTATCTACGTCGCCCGGAGTGATTGGTTCTGTCCGGCGGGTCGCTAGTCCGTTTCCACCAGCAGCAGCACCTCGTCGATCACGATCCCGACCCCGGGGCAGTAGACCTTCAGGTCCCCCTCCGCGCCCGGATCGAGCGCGCTGCTGTCGAGGACCCCGACGCAGTCGGTGAAGGTGCCGACGCCGGTCTCCACCTCGAGTCCCATGGCCACGTTCCTGCCCCGGTCGAGGGCCACGCCGGGCGCCACCTCCTGGTAGTACCGCGAGCCGAGCAGGAACCGTCCCGGGAAGAGGATGCCCGGCTGGGCGCCGTCGACTCCCGCTCGCCAGGCGCCCCCGTGACCGACGATCTCGCCGTCCTCGTAGTCGTCCACGTCCTCGCCGAAATAGAAGACGTCTCCCGTCTCCCGGCAGATCGCCAGCCAGTTGCTCGATACCTCGACCAGCTCGCCGTCCTCGAACTCGCGCTCTTGGTAGACGCGAGCCCGCACGCTCACCGGATCGCCACCGGGGGTTTCTAAGGTGATCCGCTCCGTCTTTCTCAGGACCGAGATCTCGACCCGGATCTCGACGATCTCTCCTTCGTCCTCCTCTTCGCCCTCCAGCACCAGCTTCGTGCCCGGCTTGAGCGGAAAGTAGGCGTTCTGGGATCCCCGCGACTTCCAGGTGCAATCCTGGACCCGGAACTCGTCGGTGAACTTCGCCGCTCGGGCGACGCCCGGCCAGGCCAGGAGCGCCAATGCGCCGGCCGCGAAGGCGATGCCGAGGGCGCGCCGAGCGTGCGCGCCCGCTCTCGATTCGCTCATCTCGTCTCTCCTTTCGTTCGTGCGGCCCACCCCGCCGACGGACCGATCGCCGCGAGACGGCCGCCGGGGCCTGCTATCCTTCTTGGATGCGGCGACGGGGCGATTCCTCCGCCGATTTCGGGAGTCTCTTCTTCCGATCTCGCTGAGCCCGGGCATGCGGCCGCAGACGACAGTGCTCCACCGACCGCTCGTCCGAGGCGAGCGGCTCGCCGCGATCGCCCTCTCGGCCGCGATCTGCCTGGCGGCGCTCGGCGTCGCGGCCCCGCCCGCCGCCGCGAGTTCGGAGGGGTCGGAGCCCGGCTTCGCCGGCAAGACTCTCACCGAGGCGCTGCTCGAGCTCGCCGCCCGCGGGCTCAAGATCGTCTTCACCAGCAGCGTCGTCACCCCCGACCTCGTGGTCGAGCGCGAGCCCGCGGCGACCGAGCCCCGGCGGATCCTGGACGAGCTGCTGGCGCCGCACGGGCTCGCCGCGCGGGACGGGCCGAACGAGACCCTCGTGGTGGTGCCCGCCGACGAGGCGGCGGCGGCGAGCCCCGGCGCCATCGCCGGCTCGGTCCGCTCGCGCCGCGACGCCGCGCCCCTGGCCGGCGCCCGCGTCCGCGTCCTAGAGACCGGCGACGAGGCGACGAGCGGGCCGGACGGGAGCTTCACCCTCGCCGACCCGGGCGCCGGCACCTACACGCTCGAGGCGCGCGCGGAGGGCTTCCTGCCGGAGCGGCTCGCCGAGGTCACGGTCCGCCGGGGCGAGCGGCTCGAGGTCGCGATGGCGCTCGACCCGATCCCGCACTTCGAGGAGGAGATGGAAGTGACGCCCAGCCGGGTGTCGCTGCTGCGCGAGGAGCCGGCCGCGACGATCGGCTTCAGCCGCGACGACATCCTGGCGCTCCCCCACCTGGGCGACGACTTCTACCGGGCGATCAGCCTGCTGCCCGGGGTGCTGGCCAACGACGTCTCGGCCCAGTTCCACGTCCGCGGCGGGCGCCGCGACGAGACCCAGATCCTGATCGACGGCCAGGAGCTCTACGAGGCCTTCCACCTGAAGGACTTCGACAGCGCCCTCAGCTTCGTCGCGCCGGCGACGCTGGGCAGCGCCGACCTGACGACCGGCGGCTTCTCGGTCCAGTACGGCGACCGCATGAGCGGCGTGCTCGACATGACCACGATCACGCCGACCGGCAAGCCCCGCTTCCGGATCGGGGCCGGCATCCTGGGCGGTGGGGTCGGCGGCGCCGGCGCCTTCCACGACGACCGCGGCAACTGGGTCGCCGAGGTGCGGCGCGGGGCGATCGACCTCGTCGGGCAGCTGGTCGGCGGCGAGGACCCCGTCTACTGGGACGCCTTCGCCAAGCTCGCCTACCGCCTC
>JBFJMD010000362.1:0-2908 GCA_041634115.1 Thermoanaerobaculia bacterium
CGCACGTGGGCGTCCACCTCGTCGCGGAAGTTCTCGACCAGGGAGCGGATCGGCCCGACCGCGGCGTCGGCCAGCGGGCAGAGCGCGGTGCCCGTCATGTTGCGGGTCAGGCGCAGGATCAGGTCGGCGTCGCCCTCGGCGGCCGCCCCCGCCTCGATCCGCGCCAGCACCATCTCCGTCCAGTTCGTGCCCTCCCGGCAGGGGGTGCACTGGCCGCACGACTCGTGGTTGAAGAACTTCGCCAGCCGCAGGGTGGCCCGCACCAGACAGGTGGTCTCGTCCATCACGATGACCGCCGCCGAGCCCAGCATGCTGCCGGCCTGGGCGAGGGTGTCGAAGTCCATCTTCAGATGGCTCGTCTCGGCGGGCAGGATCGCGGCCGAGGCGCCGCCCGGGATGTAGGCCTTGAGCGCCCGGCCCCGGTAGATGCCGCCGGCGCGCTCGACGAGCTCGTCCAGGGTCACGCCGATCGGGAACTCGTAGGCCCCCGGGCGCTCGACGTGCCCCGAGACGCAATAGAGCTTGGGGCCGGTGTTGCGCTCGTCGGAGCCGATCGCCCGGAACCAGTCGGCGCCGCGCTCGACGATGTGGGGGACGTTGCAGAGGGTCTCGACGTTGTTGATCACCGTCGGCGCGCCGAAGGCGCCGACGATCGCCGGGAAGGGGGGCTTGACCCGCGGCTGGCCGCGCTTGCCCTCGAGCGACTCGAGCATCCCGGTCTCCTCGCCGCAGATGTAGGCGCCGGCGCCCCGGTGCACGTACATGTCGAGCCGGAAGCCGGAGCCGAGCACGCTCGCCCCCAGGATGCCCTTCTCGTAGGCCTCGGCGATCGCCCGCTCCAGGATGTCGGCCGGCTCGACGTACTCGCCGCGGATGTAGACGTAGCAGGTGGACGCCCCCACCGCCCAGCAGCAGATCGCGCACCCCTCGATGAGCTGGTGGGGATCGGACTCCATCAGGATCCGGTCCTTGAAGGTGCCGGGCTCGGACTCGTCGGCGTTGCAGACCAGGTACTTGGGGCTCTCCGTCTCCTTGGGGATGAAGCCCCATTTGACGCCGGCGGGAAAGCCGGCGCCGCCGCGGCCGCGCAGGCCCGAGGCCTTGACGACCTCGATGACCTCGGCGGGATCCATGGCCAGAGCCTTGGCCAGCGCCCGGTAGCCGCCGGCGGCCCGGTAGCCGTCCACCGCGAGCACCGCCGGGTTGCCGAGGTTGCGGGTCAGGACCGGCTCGAAGGCCATCAGTCCAGCTCCTCGACGATCCGGCGGGCGCCCGCCGGCGTCAGCTTGCCGTGGTAGCGGTCGTCCACCATCATCATCGGCGCCGCCTCGCAGGCGCCCAGGCACTCGAAGTGGACGAAGGAGCAGCGGCCGTCGGCGGTCACCTCGCCCTCGTCCACGCCGAGCGTCCCGCGCACGGCGTCGAGGATCTCGCCGCCGCCGCGCAGGGCGCAGGGCAGGTTGGTGCAGACCCGGATCCGGTGGCGGCCCACGGGGCGCTGGTGGAAGAGGTCGTAGAAGGTGACGACGCCGTAGACCCTGGCCGGCGCCAGGCCCAGCTCCGCCGCCACCGCCTGGATCGCCGCGTCCGGCAGCCAGCCGCCCCAGGCCGCCTGGGCGACGTGGAGCGCCGGCAGGAGCAGCGCCTCGGCGGTGGGGTAGCGCGGCCGCAGGCGCTCGATCGCGGCCCGGGCCTCCGCCGGCAGGCCCGGCCCCCCCGCTCGGGCCACCGGGCCGGCGCCGCTCGCCTCGCTCAACGGGACCCCTTCGCGCGCCGGGCGCTGGCCAGCCGCATCTCGAGGTCGAGCCCGCCCTTGCGCCAGACGTAGACCAGCCCCAGCGCCACCAGGAGGACGAAGACCATCATCGCCCAGAAGAGCGGCCAGCCCCCCTCGCGGGCCACCAGCACCCACGGGTAGAGGAAGGCCGCCTCGACGTCGAAGATGACGAAGTCGATGGCGATCAGGAAGAAGAGGATGGAGATCCGCTTGCGCGAGCGGTCGAGCAGCGGCTGGCCGGACTCGTAGGGGGAGAGCTTGACCTTGCCGCCGCTGCGGCTGCCGACGAGGCTCGAGAGCCCCAGGATCGCCCCGCCGATGGCGAAGGCGATCCCCAGGGCCAGGAGCACCGGCAGGTGGTCGGCGGGCATGGTCGCGTGGCTCCTCGCTCTCCCCGCGCGCGAGCGGGCCGTCCGGCTCCCGCCGCTTCCGGCGCGCTGCACGGTTCCGGTCCGGCCGGGGCCGGGCCGCGGGCAATGTGCGCTCTTGCGGGTCGGACGGTCCCCGAGGGTCCCGTCCGCGCGTGAAGAATGTCACAAGCTCCCTCGGGAGACAAGACGGAGAGACGGCTCGCGAGCTCCCCGCTGGCCCGCGGTTGACTTCGCGTAATCTGCTCTGTAAGCTAAGAAAAAGCCCCGGACCCTCACCCCGTCGCCGGAAAGGAGACTCCATGCTCTCCCGTCACGCTTTCTGCTCGCTGCTCGCGGCGCTGCTCTTCGCGGTGCCGGCGCCCGTCGAGGCCGGGCGCACCTGGAGCTTCTACTTCGAGAACGACGTGGACGCCCTGAGCGGCGAGAACAACGACCGCTTCTACACGAACGGCGCCCGGCTCGACGTCCACTGGCCGGTCTGCGCGCTGCCGGACTGGCTCATGAAACGGTGGGAGGCCGGGCGCCGAATGCCGGTCGCGTTCGTGCCCGAGAAGGTCGAGATCGAGGGCGCGACGGCGGCCGGCCTGGCGCCGGCGGCCTGCGCGCCGAGTTCGGCCGGGGTGGTGGGGCTGTCGGCGACGGAACGCCGCTTCAGCGTCGTGCTGCGGCTCGGCCAGAGCTTCTACACCCCGGAGGACATCGACGATCCGAATCTGCGCCCGCTCGACCGCCCCTACGCCGCCTGGCTCTACGTCGGCGC
>JBFJMD010000363.1:0-2868 GCA_041634115.1 Thermoanaerobaculia bacterium
AGTTGTCGCTCTCGCCCTTGCGGTTGGCGAGGCCGCCGTAGTGCTCCTCGCCGGAGAGGTCCTTGGCCACGTCGAGGCCGCGGTTGGCGCAGCCGGAGGCGTCGCCGTGGACCGCGTCCCAGGCGTTCACCAGCCCGGCGCCCTGCTGGAAGACGCTGTAGGCGAGCTTCAGATTGCCGCCCTTGCCGGACTTCGTCACCGCCGGCCGCGCGGAGGACATCAGCCGGCACTTGACCTCGTCCGGGGCGAGCCAGGGCTCGGCCTGGAGAACGAGGGCCGCGATCCCCGAGACCACGGCCGCCGACTGCGAGGTGCCCGACATCTCGAAGTACTTCGTGTTGAACGAGAACTCGGGGTGGTCCCAGGCGAGCTTCGCGTAGGTCTCCTCCATGATCCCCAGCAGGTGGCCGCCGGGGGCGACGAGCTCGGGCTTGACAAAGCCCTCGTGGGTCGGGCCGGCGGAGGAGAAGGAGGTCAGGAAGTCGTCGAAGTCGTCGCCCTCGGTGTAGTTGTTCGAGACGGCGCCGACGGTGACGACGTAGGGCACGTTGCCCGGGACGCCGATGGTCATCGCCTCGGGGCCCCGATTCCCGGCCGACGCGACGACGACGATCCCCGCCTGCCAGGCGGCCATCACCGCCTGGTTCAGCGGGTCGTCCCAGTAGTGCGAGCGGGGCGGGGCGCTGAACGAGAGGTTGAGCACCCGGATGCCGAAGCGCTCGCGGTTGGCGACGATCCAGTCGATGCCTCGAATCACGTCGAGATAGGTGCCGGCGCCGGTGGAATCGAAAGCCTTCACCGCGACGATGTCGGCGTTCGGGGCGATCCCCTGGAATCTCTTGGCCTCCCGCGACTCTTCGCTTCCGACCGCGATGCTCACCACGTGGCTGCCGTGGCCATTGCGGTCGGTGCGGCCCGAGGTCTCCCTCCCGAGGATGGCGTCGTACTGGGCGAGGACGCGGTCGTGGCCGTCGGCGGCCTTGGTCACCGAGTGCTCGCGCGGCAGGCCGGTGTCGAGGAAGGCGATCGTGACCCCGCGGCCGTCGATGCCCTCCTCGTGCAGGAGATCGGCGCCCACCCGCGAGGGGAAGACCGTGTCCGGGCGCTTGTCGCCGTCGCCCAGCGCGGCGTCGAAGGCGCCGTCGATGCCGTCCTCGGGCAGGAAGGTCGTGGCGCAGCCCTCCGCGAAGCCGAGCGCGAGGGCGTAGCCGAGCTGACCGGTGGCGACGCCGTCGTCGAACTCGAAGCGGAGCTGGGCGCTCTCGCCCGGCAGCAGCATCCGGTAGCCGGCTTCGGCCTTCCAGTCGGAGTCGATCGTCGCCGAAGGGGGCTCGAGGTCCTGGTTGAAGATCTGCTTTCCGGTGAGCTTGACTTTCTTCAGCTTGCCGTTCGCGGGCGGCCAGTCGAGCTGGATCGAGTCGAGCGTCGCGGGACGGTCGCCGGTGTTGGTGAAGGTCCAGCTCGCCCGCTTGCGCGAAGAGAGATAGCTCATGTTGCCGGCGAGCTCGACCGCGCAGGTTCCGCCGAGGTCGGCGGGCGCGGCGCCGGCCGCGGGATCGTCGCCGAGCGAGCCCGAGTCTCCGGAACGGTCGGCGGGCGGCTCTTCAGCCGGCGGCGTGGGCGAGGGCAGCTCGCCGGTGGCGCCGATCTCGAGCGAGCAGCCGTCGTCGAACGCGAGCGCGATCGAGTAGGCGGCGAGGTCGGCGACGGCCTCCTCGCGGAACTCGAGCTTGAGCTCGACGTCCTCGTCCGCCTCGAGGATCCGATCCTTCGCCTTCCCGCGGTCGAAGGTCGTGAGGGCGAGGGACGGCGGCGTCTGCTCGGGCCGGGCGATCTCCTTGCCGTCGAGCCGGACCTTCTTCAGCTCGTCGTTCTCCGCCGGCCAGAGGATCGAGAAGCCGGTCAGCGCGAGGTCGGACGGGCCCCGGTTCTCGAGCTCGATCTCGATCTTCTTGCCGTCGAACTCGATCTCCTCGACCTCGACGCCGCAGGCGAAGGCGTTGGTCTCGACCGTGCCGTCCGTCCAGATCCGGAGCACGTCGGGATGCTCCTCCAGTTTCTTCCTCTGCTTTTCCGTGAGCTCGGCGCCGACCGCGCGGATCACCGCCAGCTCGTGGGTGATCCGGCCGCCCTCCTCGTGCACCGCCACTTGGATCCGGGCCAGGTCGCGGCCCTGGACGATGAAGCGCGCCACCTCTTTCGTCGCCGCCTCGGAAGCCGGCTCGGCGCCGGCGGGTCCGACGACGAAGGCGCAGAGCGCCAGGCAGAGCAGCGCGGTGATCCAGTGTCTCCGGATTCGTTTTTCGATCATCGTCTCGTCCCTCGCTCGTCTCACGGCGCCGGGGTCTCGTCGGGCCGACGCGCAGACAGGGCATCGCAACCGGGGTGCCATCGAGACCTGTCGATGGGTCGATGGCTTGCCGGCGCCAGGAGCGGTCGGGCTCAGACCGGTCGACGCTCGGAAGCCATTGAAGAGAAGAGACTTGGGAGCTCGAGAGCGGGGGCGGCCCCGGACCCGGAGGCGGCCACCCGGGCCAGCAGGAGCGATGGCGGTCGAGCAAAATTATGGTTCAACTGAAATAGAAACGGCGGATTTCTCCCGGTTCCGTCCCTCGGGTTGTACCGATTCTTTCAGGACGTGAGCCTCCGGTACGCCCGATCGGCAGGGGCACGCGGGACCGGACGAGCGGTCCTTGCGGTATCGTTCGCGGGTCCCCTCGGACCCGAGCGCGCTCCGCCATGGCCGCCTTCGTCACCGCCCTCTGCCTTCTGGGCTACTTCCTGGGCTACACGCTCTACGCCCGGCACCTGGCGCGGAGGGTCTTCGCGCTCGATCCGTCCGCGCCGACCCCGGCCCACACCCGCGAA
>JBFJMD010000364.1:0-2865 GCA_041634115.1 Thermoanaerobaculia bacterium
GGATGGCTCGTATTCGCTTCGACCGCATGCCGTCCGCCCCTCCGCCGCTCCCGCCGCCCTCCGGGTTGCCGGTGCAAGTCCGCTGCCAGCGCGCCGGGAGCGGGCTCGTGGTGTAATAGCGCCGATGAGCCCCAGCCGCCGCAACGCGCCGATCTCGAGCTGGGAGGCCGGCGACACGGTCTCCGGCTTCGCGCTGCTCACCCGCAAGGAACGGCGGCAGGACAAGAACGGTCGAGACTATCTCGATCTCCGGCTGGCCGACGCCTCGGGCTCGATCGGCGCCCGGGTCTGGTCGGACAGCCCGGCGCTCGACGGAGACTACGAGGCCCACGACTTCGTGGCCTTCAAGGGCTCGGTCAAGAGCTACCGCGACGCGCTCCAGGTCTCGATCCAGGAGTGCCGCCGGACCACCGACGCCGACCGGCGGCTCGGGCTCGACCCGAAGCTCCTCATCCCGGCGACGCGCGAGGACCTCGACGACCTCTGGCGGCGGCTCGAGGCGATCTACCCGGGGGCGATCGGGCGGCCGCCGTTGGCGCGGTTGGTCCGCGAGACGCTGGCGGTCCACGGCGCCGCGCTGCGCGAGCACCCGGCGGCGAAGGCGATGCATCACGCCTACCTGGGCGGGCTGCTCGAGCATGTCGTCTCGATGGCCGAGGTCGCGCAGCGGGTCTGCGCGGCCTACCCCGCCGTCGACGCCGACCTCGTCCTCGTCGGCGTCCTCTTCCACGATCTCGGCAAGCTGCGCGAGCTGGGGGCGATGCCGGTCAACGACTACACCGCGGAGGGCCGGCTGGTCGGACACGTGGTGATCGGCCGCGACCTGCTGCTCGCGCGCTGCGCCGCGATCCCGGACTTCCCCGAGGACCTGCGGCTCCACCTGGAGCACCTCGTCCTCTCCCACCAGGGCCGGCTCGAGTTCGGCTCTCCGGTGGCGCCGATGACCGCCGAGGCGCTGGTCCTGCACTTCGTCGACAACCTCGACTCCAAGCTGGCGCAGCTCCGCGACGCGGCCGAGAGCGGCTCGGGCTTCCAGTTCGTGCGCGGGCTGGGCCGCTTCGTCTGGGTCGGCCCCGAGGGCCAAGGCGGGACCGCCGCGGATGAGAGCGGGACCGCCGCGGATGAGAGCGGGACCGCCGCGGATGAGAACGGGACCGCCGCGGAAGGCGACGGGACCGCCGCGGAAGAGGGCGGGACCGCCGCGGACGCCGGCGAAGAGCCCGCGGACGCCCCGGCCCAGGCCCGGCTCGAGCTCTAGCCAGCCTCGCGCGAGATCTCCTTGCCCGCCGCCCGCACGCCGCTCGCGCCGCTGACCCTCCTCGCCCCGCTCGCCCGGCTCGCGATCGCCGCGATTCTGACCGCCGCCGCCGCGGGCGCGGCGCCGAGCGCCGTCCGCCCCACCGAGGCGCCGGCGGGCGGCTCACCCTGGGAGCCGGAGGACGGCACCGCGGCGACCGAAGAGCTGCGGCGGATGGAGCCGCTGCCCGGGGCCAAGATCGCCTTCCTGAACTACTTCTGGCATCGCCCCGCGGAGTTCGGATGCACGATGCTCGTGCCCCGCGGAGGCGCGATCGACGCCGCCGACACCGGCCGCGGCGGCTACTTCCACCGGCGCTTCCGGCGGCTGCGCCGAGCCGGGGTGGACGTCCTCGCCTTCGCCTTCACCGGCTTCGCGGGCCCGGACCCCGACGTGGACGGCGAGGAGCCGCACACCGTGCGCGACGGCCGCAACCTGGCGGCCGCCATCCCCCGCGCCCTCGACGTCGGCCTGCCGTACTTCATCTACTACGACCTCGCGACGCGGACCGCGGTCCGCAGCAAGCGCTGCCTGACTCCTGAGCCGGCCGAGAGCTACGCCTGCCGCAACCCCGCACACCGCCCGGTGAGCGCCTACGACCTGGAGGACCCGGTCCTCTTCGAGCAGCTCCTCGGCGACCTGCTGCGGATAAAGGACGACCTCATCCTGCCCCATCGCCGCGGCTACTACATGTTGGAGGACGTCGAGGGCCGCCCGGTGCTCGACGAGCGCGGCCTGCCGCGGCCGGTGCTGGCGATCTACGTCGCCCGCGACCTCACGCCGAACCGCGGCATCAAGCGCCTGGTGCGCACCGTCACCCGGCACTACCGGCGCGACGGCCTCGGGCGGCCGGCCTTCGTCCTCGACTCCATCTTCTGGCACGATCCCGCGGGGGCCCGGGTCGCGCGACGCTTCGGGAAGAGCGCGGCGGCCCTGACCTCGTTCTTTCCGGTCAATCCGCTCGTCGCCGAGCTGCGCGGCATCGAGACCATGGCCGGGTGGGTGCCCGCGATGCGGGAGCTCTACGCCGCCGCCGCGGCGGAGGTGGAGCGGCGGCCGCGGCTGGCCGGCCTCCAGATCTGGCCCGGCATCGGGGCGATGTTCGACAACCGGCGGAGCCGCGGTCCCGGCTGCGAGCCCTTCCGGCATCCCTTCTACGCCACCACCCGCTGGCACCTGCGCGGCCGCGAGGACTGGCGGGCGATGCTGCGGATGGGCTACGAGAGCGCCCGCGGCCCGGCGGCGCGCGACGGCGCCGCCAGCGTGCGGCCGCTGGTCATCAACTACGAGAACGAGTGGCGGGAATCGGCGGTCACCGACTGCGTGAAGAAGGCCGCCGGCGGCCGCCTCGAGTACCCGTTCAACTTCGGCTGCGCCCTGCTGCGGGTCGTCGCCGAGGAGGACCGGTTCCGCGACCCCACCGCTACCAGGCCATCCGGTAGAGCATCACGTAGATCACGACCCCGGTGATCGAGACGTAGAGCCAGATCGGCAGCGTCCAGCGGGCGATCGCGCGGTGGCGGTCGAAGCGCTCGCGCAGCGCCCGGACGAGCGTCACCAGCGCCAGA
>JBFJMD010000365.1:0-2844 GCA_041634115.1 Thermoanaerobaculia bacterium
GCCCACCGCCACCGCCTCGCCCCCCGAGGGCGGGCAGGCCAGCATCTGGTGGGCGCTCTCCCGCGGGTCGATCTCGAGCAGCAGGACCCGCTTCCCGTCCGCCGCGAAGAGCCCGCCCAGCGCCGCCGCCACCGCCGTCTTGCCCACCCCTCCCTTCCCGGTCACCACCAGGAGCTCGCACGCCGCCATCCGGTCTCTCATCGTCTCCAGGCTCAGCTCCGATCGGGCCGCCGACTATACCGGACGCCTGCGGGAGATCGGGCCCTCGAGCCGCTATACTCGGCCTCCGGAGGAAGGGACCCGGATGACCCACATCATCACCGAGCCCTGCGTCGGGGTGAAGGACAGGGCGTGCGTGGACGTCTGTCCGGTGGACTGTATCTACGACGAGCAAGAATGGGAGGCGCTCTTCATCCACCCCGACGAGTGCATCGACTGCGGGCTCTGCATCGACGCCTGCCCGGTCCAGGCGATCTACACGGACGAGGAGGTGCCCGAGAAGTGGCACTCGTGGATCGCCCGAAACTACCTGGCCTTCGGGCTGGAAGCGCCCTGACCGCCGGCGCCGGATCCGTCGGCCGGGTCGCAGCTCGGGGAGGGCGCGCCGCCCGGCCGCGCGCGAAGGCCCTCCCTCCCCGCCACCCGTGCCCCCTTCCCTGCCGCGGCTGGAATGAAACGGCGGCCGCCCCGGTTTCAAAACATGAGGGTCTTCGACTAAGATTTTCTCGGGCGAGGACCCGGAGGGCAAGTCCCGTCCCCAGCATCGCCGGTTCGCGGCCCGGAAGGCCGGTTGGCGGCTCCGGTCCGGGCGGGCCGTAGACGGGAGAGGGCCGCCTTCGAAGGACCGCGGGAGAACTCGAGTTGGACTACAAGGACTACTACTCGACCCTGGGAATCGGGAAGGGCGCCTCGAAAGACGAGATCCAGCGCGCCTACCGGAAGCTGGCGCGCAAGTTCCATCCCGACATCAACAAGGGGAGCGAGGCCGAGTCGCGGTTCAAGGAGATCAACGAGGCCTACGAGGTCCTGAAGGACCCCGAGAAGCGCTCGAAATACGACCGCTTCGGCTCGGCCTGGAAGCAGGCCCAGCGCACCGGAGCGCCGCCGCCGGGCTTCGAGGACATCTTCTCGCAGTTCGGCTTCGGGCCCGCCGGGCCCGGCTTCGGCGGCCAGGGGACCCGGATCGACTTCGACGTCGGCGACGAGGGCTTCAGCTCGTTCTTCGAGATGCTCTTCGGCTCCGGCGGGCCGCGGGGCAGCGGGCCGCGTCCGAGCGGACCGGTGCGGCCGGGCAAGGGGCGGGACCACGAGGCCAAGATCACCCTGCCGCTCGAGGAGGCCGGCCGCGGCGGCAAGCGCGAGATCACGCTGACCGACCCGTCCACCGGCCGCCGCAAGACGCTGCGGGTGACGATCCCCAGGGGCATCCGGCCGGGCCAGAAGATCCGCCTCGCCGGCCAGGGGGAGAGCCCCGCGGGAGCGGGCCGGGCGGGAGACCTCTACCTGACGGTGGACCTGCTGCCGCATCCCAACCTGCGGCTCAAGGGGTCGAACCTGCACACGTATCTTCCGATCACCCCCTGGGAGGCGGCGCTCGGAGGACAGGCCACGGTGCGGACCCTGGACGGCGAGGTGACGGTCAAGATCCCGGCGGGCTCGTCGTCGGGGCGGCGGATCCGGCTCCGCGGCCGCGGCTTCCCCACCGCCAACGGCGACCGCGGCGACCTGCTGGCCGAGATCCGCATCGTGCTGCCCGAGACCCTCTCCGAGCGCGATCGCGAGCTCTACGAGGAGCTGGCGAAGGTCTCGGACTTCGACCCCAGAAAGTAGCCGGCCGGACGCCGCGCGAACGGTCCCGCGTGGCGCTACGACGCGAGAGAGAGACGCGATGGACGAGAGCAAGCTGACGGAGAAATCGAGAGAGGCGATCCAGGCCGCCCAGGCGCTGGCGGTCGAGCGGGGCCACCAGGAGGTGGACGGCGAGCACCTGCTCCTCGGCCTGCTCGGCCGGCCGGAGGGGCTGCTGCGGCGGCTGCTGGTCAAGATGGACGTGCCGGTGGACGCGCTCGGACGCGAGGTCGAGTCGGCCCTGGAGCGGCGGCCGAAGGTCGCCGGCCCCGGCCCCGAGCTCGGCAAGGTCTACGTCACCCAGCGCTTCCAGCGCCTCCTGGCCCGCGCCGCGGAGGAGGCCCGGCGGCTCAAGGACGAGTACGTCTCGGTCGAGCACCTCGCCCTGGCGCTCATCGGCGAGGGGGGGGAGACTGCCGCCGGGCGCGCCTTCCGCGCCCTCGGGGTGACGACCGACCGCTTCCTCGCCGCCCTGCGCGAGGTGCGCGGCAGCCAGCGGGTGACCAGCGCGACGCCGGAGGGCGCCTACGAGGCGCTCGAAAAATACGGCGTCGACCTCGTCGCCCAGGCGCGGCGCGGCAAGCTCGACCCGGTGATCGGCCGCGACTCGGAGATCCGCCGCGCCATCCGCATCCTCTCGCGCAAGACGAAGAACAACCCGGTGCTGATCGGCGAGCCCGGGGTCGGCAAGACCGCGATCGTCGAGGGGCTGGCGCAGCGGATCGTGCGCGGCGACGTGCCGGAGTGGCTCAAGGACCGCTCGATCTTCTCGCTCGACATGGGGTCGCTCCTGGCCGGGGCCAAGTATCGCGGCGAGTTCGAGGAGCGCCTCAAGGCGGTCCTGAACGAGGTCAAGGAGAGCGACGGCCGGATCCTGCTCTTCATCGACGAGGTCCACAACATCGTCGGCGCCGGCCGCACGGAGGGCTCGACCGACGCCGGCAACCTGCTCAAGCCGATGCTGGCGCGCGGCGAGCTCCACTGCCTGGGCGCCAC
>JBFJMD010000366.1:0-2832 GCA_041634115.1 Thermoanaerobaculia bacterium
CGGCGCGGATGCGGAGCGCAGGCGCGAGCCCCCCGCCAAAGTCCGACCAGCTCGCGCCGGCCCCCGGGGCGGGCCTCCGCGGGACCCGAAGCGCCGGAGGTGCCGAAGCCGAATCTTCGAAGACCCCCGAAGCGCATCTTCGAAGACGGCCGGCACGCAGTCCGGCCGCTACAGCCGAGCTAGCCGAAGCGCATCTTCGAAGACTCCCGGCACGGAGTCCGGCCGCTACAGCCGAGGCAGGTGAGGCCGCCCTACTGGACGGCCTGGGAGATCACCGGGTTGGCGTCCGCGGGAAGCTTGCCGCTGAAGGCCGTCTTCCCGTCGCGGAAGATCAGCAGCCCCGGCAGGAACGTGACCGAGTGCTTCTTCGAGAAGTTGCCGCTCGTGTCCAGAAACACCGGCGCCGAGAGGTTCTTTCCCTCGGCCTTCTGCTCGTCCAGGAACTTGCGCACCGTCGCCGCGTCCTCCTGGAAATTCACCGTCACCACCCGGGCCCGCGCCGACCACGCGCTCGAGATCGCGTTCACCCGGTCGACGATGTCCCGGCAGCGGGGCGACCAGGAGGCCCAGGCGACGACGATCACGGCGCCCTGGGCGAGCTCCGCCTCGCGCAGCTTGTCGCCCTTGAGCCCGGGCAGCTCGAGGTCCTCGGCGACGGCGGTGGAGGCGCCGACCAACGCCAGCGCCAGGACCAGGGCCAGGGCGGCGCGGCGCGGCGTCGCGGGCCGGGGGTCGCGGGTCGGGGGTCGCGTGGATCGGTCGGGGGGTCTCATGGCTCGCTCCTCGAAGGCCGGAAGACGGCTATCCCCGGCGGTGGGGAAAGCTCGTCAGGATCCTGCGCCGCAGACTATCGGGCGCCGCGGCGCGGACGCAACGGCGGCGGACCACGCTGAGGAAGCGCCGCGCGCCCTCGATCTCCCGCGCGCACTCGGGACAGATCTCCAGGTGCTCCCGGAACGAGACCAGGAGCTCCTCCTCCATCTCGTTGTCGGTGAACAGAAAGACGGTCTCTCTGACCCTTCGGCAGTTCATCAGCCGGCCTCAAGCGAGCGTGCGCGGCATCCGCGGCGTCCCATTCGACTGGGCGTGCGCGCCCTCTCCTATCAACTGGTGGCCTTGCGGCGATATTCCTCGGACTCGCCCTCAGCTTCGTCCTCGCGCTCGCCGCGGCTGCGCATCTTGGCCGGCGGCCCCGAGCGTAGGTAGCCGCGCGACCGGGCGTACTCCAGCATCTCCCGCTCGAGCAGCTTGCGGCCCCGGTACAACCGGCTCATCACGGTGCCGACCGGCACCTCGAGGATCTCGGCGATCTCCTTGTAGGAAAACCCCTCGAGGTCGGCCAGGATGACCGCCATCCGGTAGTCGTCCGGCAGGTCCTCGAGCGCCTGCTGCACGTGCTCGTCGAGCACGCTGTCCAGCAGCTCCTGCTCGGGGCTCTTGATGCGGCCGGCGGCCTCCTCGCTGACCTGGCTCTCGAACGAATCTTCGATGGCGGAGAAGTCGCTCTGGGGCGGCTGCTGCTGCCGCTTGCGATAGCTGTTGATGAACGTGTTCTTGAGGATCTTGAACAGCCAGGCCTTGAAGTTCGTGCCTTCCTGGAACTTGTCGTAGTACTTGTAGGCCTTGAAGTAGGTCTCCTGGACCAGGTCCTCGGCGTCCTCGGCGTTGCGCGTCATCCGGAACGCGGTGTTGTATAGGGCGTCCACGAACGGCATCGCCGCCTGCTCGAAGTCCCAGCCCCTCTTGTGATTGCCGCTCGTCACGCTCATCGCGCTCGTCCGGGACGCGTGCCCCGGCTCCAACCTCGTGATACGCACGGATCGTGCCAGGAGTTTACACCGAATTGGAGCGCCGGCGCCGCCGCCGGCGGCGTGGCGGCGCCGCGCTCCGGCCCGGCCGCGGCCTCGACGGGAGCCCGGCCCGCCGGCCAATTCGACGGGCCGAGCCGCCGGCTCGGCGGCCGCCGGCGCCGCCCCGGCGCGACCCGCCGGGCGACCGGATCAGGGCAGCGGCAGTAGGCTGCTCTTGGCGATCTCGACGAACGGCCCGGGGAGGATGCCGAGCAGCACGGTGACGGCGGCGCAGACGGCGATCGTGCCGACCAGCGCGGGGGCGCGCAACGGCGCCGGCGTCGTCTCCTCGCTTTCCCTGAGGTACATCTGGACGACGATGCCCATGTAGTAATAGAGCGAGATGGCGCTCGTCACCACCCCGACCACCGCCACCCAGACCCACCCCGAGTTGACCGCGGCGGCGAACAGGTAGATCTTGCCGAAGAAGCCGCCGGTGGGCGGGATCCCGGTGAGCGCGAGCATGAAGATCAGCATCAGCGCGGCGAGGAGCGGCGCCCGCTGGGCCAGGCCGGCGTAGTCGGCGTAGGTCTCGCCCGCGTACTCCTTGCGCTCCAGCAGGATCACGGTGCCGAAGGTCCCGAGGGTGATGAAGGTGTAGGCGAGCGCGTAGAAGAGCACCGCCCAGAGGCCGTCCTCGTTCGCCGCCAACACCCCGATCAGGATGTAGCCGGCGTGGGCGATCGAGCTGTAGGCCAGCATCCGCTTGACGTTCGACTGGGTGAGCGCGGCCAGGTTTCCCCAGATCATGGTGATGCTGGCGAGCGCCGCGGTGATGAGCTGCCAGTCTTCCTTGAGCGGCGGCAGCCCCTGGTAGAAGATCCGCACCAGGATCGCGAAAGAGGCGGCCTTCGAGGCCACCGCCAGGTAGGCCGTGACCGGCGTCGGGGCGCCGACGTAGACGTCCGGGGTCCAGACGTGGAACGGCACCACGGCGACCTTGAAGAAGAGCCCCATCGCCATCAGCAGCCAGCCGATGGCC
>JBFJMD010000367.1:0-2822 GCA_041634115.1 Thermoanaerobaculia bacterium
GCGCTGCCCTGGTCGACCGCCGCCATCTCCGGCTGGGTGCTCGACCCCGACCGCAAGAAGATGTCGAAGTCGCGCGGCAACGTGGTGACGCCGATGGCGATCCTGGAGCGCTACGGCTCCGACGCGGTCCGCTACTGGGCGGCGAGCGCCCGGCTCGGCGTCGACACGACCTTCGACGAAGGGCAGATCAAGGTCGGGCGGCGGCTGGCGATCAAGCTGCTCAACGCCGCCCGCTTCGCGCTCTCGAGCGTCGGCTCCCGGGGCGGCCAGGCGGCCGAGGCCGGGGAGGCTCCGATCACCGAACCGCTCGACCGCTCGATGCTGGCGGCGCTGGCCGACCTCGTCGAGCGGGCCACCGCCGACTTCGAGGCCTACGACCACGCCCGCGCCCTGGAGCGGACCGAGCGCTTCTTCTGGACGTTCTGCGACGACTACCTGGAGCTGGTGAAGAGCCGCGCCTACGGCAACGAAGGGGAGGCCGCGGCGGCTTCGGCCCGGCGGGCGCTCGCGGAGGCGCTCTCGACCCTGCTGCGGCTTCTCGCTCCCCACCTGCCGTTCGTTTCCGAGGAGGTCTGGTCGTGGTGGCGCGAGGGCTCCGTCCACCGCGCACCCTGGCCCGAGGCGGACGAGGCGCGGGAGCTCGCCGCCGGCGCCGGCGCTCTGGCGCTGGAGGCGGCGGGGGCGGTGCTCGGCGAGGTGCGCAAGGCCAAGACGGAAGCGCGCGTGTCGCTCAAGAGCGAGGTGGCGACGGCGCGGGTGCGCGACACCTCGGAGCGGCTGGCGGCCTTGCGGGCGGTTCTCGGCGACCTGCGGGCGGCAGGGCGGATCGCGGAGCTGGAGCTGGTCGATGGCGGCGAGGGGGACGAGGCCGCCATCGAGGTCGTGCTCGCCGAGGCTTGACCCGCCGGCCCGGTAGCGCTCCCACCCGTGGGGGGCGTTGCGACCGGCCGCGCCCGGCAGCGGTCCGGGCGCTACCGTGACCCCTGCAGTCCGGTGGACCCCGGGCCGCCGGGCGGAGCGAGAGACCCGCGCGGGAGGGGAGCTTTTGGTTCGCGGCGGGCCCGGCGGTCAGGGCACCGGGCATTCGCCGCGCACGATCTGGGCGAGGAACGAGAGCACGATGACCGCCGTCACGGCGGCATAGAAGGCGAGCCGTGAGAGCTTCGATGACGGTTCTTTCATGGGTCGAATTCCACTTCAGGCCGCGGCGGGCGCTCGGTCGGAGCTACGCGGCTCGCCGGCCACCGGTTCACCCGCGGGCGGCGTCCTGTAAGATGGAGCCAGCATCCGCTCACTGCTCCGAAAGGAGGGGAAGCATGAAGCGACTGTCCGCCCTCGCGGCCGTGGCGATTTTCGCCGTCGGCTGTAACGGTAGCACCACGCCGCCGCCGCCCTTCGACTGCGCCACCGGAATGGCCGGTCTCGCGGGCATGGTCGAGGTCGAAGACCCCATCGAAGGCCGCTACATCGTGGTCCTCGATCCCGCCGCGCCGGGCATCGCCGGCCTGACGGAGGACGCCGGGATGCAGTCCCTCGCGCAGCAGTTCGCGATGACCGACATGACGGTCTACCGCAACGCCGTCCAGGGCTTTTCCGCCACCATGGCGGCGACCGACGCTCGCCGACTCGCCGACGACCCGCGGGTCGCCTTCGTGCAGCAGGACGGCCGCGTCCGGGTCGACCCGCAGGCCGTCATCGAGGCGGTGGCCTCCTGGGGCCTCGACCGCAGCGACCAGCGCGACCTGCCGCTCGACGGCCAGTACCAGCCGGACGAGACCGGCGCCGGGGTGCACGTGTACGTGCTCGACACCGGCATCGACGACGGACACTCGGACTTCTCCGGCCGCATCGGCGAGTGCTTCACGGCCCACGGCGACAGCTTCGGCTGCCGCGACGACCACGGGCACGGCACCCACGTGGCGGGCATCGCGGGCGGCACCAACTTCGGCATCGCCAAGGCGGTCGTGCTGCACTCGGTGCGGGTGCTGCAGGGCGGCTCCGGCTCCGACTCGGACGTGATCTCCGGCCTCGACTGGGTGAGCGGACACGTGACCGACAACGGCTGGCCGGCGGTCGCCAACCTCTCGCTCGGCGGCGGCGCGGCGCCCGCCCTCGACCTCGCGATCTGCCGCCTGATCGACGCCGGAGTCGTCGCCGCGGTCGCCGCCGGCAACGACGACCGGGCGTCCTGCGGCGGCTCCCCCGCCCGCGTCGCCCAGGCGGTGAACAGCGGCGCCACCGACCGCCGGGACCGCCGCGCCTCGTTCTCCAACTTCGGCATCTGTGTGGACCTCTTCGCGCCCGGGGTGGACATCACCTCGGCGCGGCGGGGCGGCGGCTCGACGCTGCTGAGCGGTACCTCTATGGCCTCGCCCCACACCGCCGGCGTCGCGGCCCTCTGCATCGAGCGCAACCCGGGCGCCTCGGCGGCGGAGACAGCGGCCTGCGTCATAGACAACGCCACCCCGGGCAAGGTGCGCGACCCCGGCCCGGACTCGCCGAACCTCCTGCTCTACGCCAAGGAGGATTGACCCGAGCCCGAGCGCCTGCCGCGCTGAGCACCAAGGGCCGGGCCGCCTGCTCCTCGGGGGGAGTCTCGCTGTCGCAGGGATTGTCGCGGAAGGGGGCCCTACAGGGGTCAAAAAACCGACAGCGGCGATGAGAGGGGACCGTTCGCCGCGAGGGAGTCGCGGGAGGGGACCCTCCAGGGGTCAAAAGGCCGATCTCGGCGTCTCTCGTCTGACCGCGAAAAGGTCCGCGACGGGCGTCTCGTCAGCAAGCGGGAGTGGAACTATGCCCCCTGGAGGGCCCCCTCCCGCGAC
>JBFJMD010000368.1:0-2817 GCA_041634115.1 Thermoanaerobaculia bacterium
CGAGCGCTTCCGCGACGACACCGTGGACGCCGGCGAGATCGGCGCCGGCCACGGCGTCACCGCCCTCTACGAGATCAAGCTGAAGGAAGGCGCGCCGGCGGACGCGACCCTCGCCACCCTGCGCCTGCGCTACCGCTCGGTCGCCGGCGGCCGGGTGGAGGAGATCGAGCGCCGGATCACGGGCGCCGAGGCCGCCGGCACCTGGGAGCGGGCCCCGCGCGAGCTGCGGCTGGCCGCGGTCGTGGCGGAGCTCGGCGAGATCCTCAAGGGCTCCTACTGGGCCCGAGAGGCCGACCCCGACGACCTCTTCGAGCGCGCCCAGAAGATCGCCGCCGACTACCCCGGCAACGTCGAAGTGGCCGAGCTGGCGGCGCTAGCCGGCAAGGCGGCGAGGCTGAAGCGCTAGGCCGGATCGAGGCCCCCCAGGCCGGGCGGATTTGACCGTCCGAAGCTGTTCTTGCTAGCCTTTGCGGGCCATTGGGAGGTCGTTCAATGGTAGGACACGCGGCTCTGGACCGTGGAATCGGGGTTCGAATCCCTGCCTCCCAGCCACACCGGTAGTAGCCCCCGAAAACTGGACCTGCCCTGGCCGGGTGCGGTGACCCCGCGAGGGAAGGGAACCGTACCGCCGGCCATAGCCTTCCGAGCCGGACCGGGTGCTGGCATGACGCTGCCGACCCTGCGGCGGCTGCTGGCGCGGCTGGAGCGCGAGACGGGCCGCCGGAGTTAGCGAGCTGCCTCCCCGGCGGGCCGACCCTTCTGCGATGAGCGAAGGAATCGGGACCTGGGGTCCGAGCGCCCGGCCGCGGAGGCCGCCGCCTGGAGATTGCGCGCGGGTCGCCTTGATGTGTTAGATTATCCGTAATCTCGATCCGGTGATCCGGCGGCACGTGGCCGGACCCTGCGTGCTCGGGGGGCGGCGTCCCCGAGAGAGTCAGAATTGTCGACAAGTCTGGATCTTCCTCGGCGGATCGATGCGCTCGCGGAGATGTTCGCGAGGCTGGGGGAGAGCTTCACCGCGCACTCGATCGACGAGAAGACGGCCTTCAGCCTCAACCTGGCGGCGGAGGAGCTGTTCACGAACTTCGTGCGCCACAACGTGGGGAGCGGCGATCGGATCACCCTCGAGATCGACGTCACGGAGAACGAGTTCCGCTTCAGCTTCACCGACTACGACGTCGAGCCCTGGGACCCGGCGACGGCGCCCGATCCCGACGTCGATCTGCCGATGGAGGAGCGCAGCCCCGGGGGCCTCGGGATCCACCTCGTCAAGTCGGTGGTGGACCGGCTCGCCTACGAGTACAAGAACCGGGTCATGAAGGTCACCGCGATCAAGAAGCTGGAGCGCTGAGATGTTCGAGATCCGCTACAACGACGAGGGGGAGATCCTGATGATCGGCCGCTGCGACGCCGCGCAGGAGCAGCTCCTCAAGGACTTCTTCGCCGAGGTCGTGGAGACGACGCTCGTCGAGTGCGCCAACCTCTCCTACATCTCCAGCTCCGGCCTCGGGATCCTCTTCGCGACCCAGAAACGACTGCTCGAGTCGCAGCAGGAGCTGGTCATGGCGAACCTGAACGCCCACCTCCGGGAGGTCTTCGAGATCGCCGGCTTCGACCAGCATTTCACGCTGATTTGAGTCGCGGCACCAACATTTCAGGTCGCCGGCGGTAATTATGTCGGACCGGGGAGACAACGAACTGGTGCAAGCCACGCTGACAGGCGACTCCGCCGCGTTCGACGAGCTGATCGGGCGGTACGAGGCCAAGATCTTCAACATGGCGCTGCGGGTGACCGGCAACGTCGAGGACGCGATGGACGCGACCCAGTCGGCCTTCCTCAAGGCCTACGGCCACCTCGCCCGCTTCGACCCCGCGCACCGGTTCTTCAGCTGGATCTACCGGATCGGCCTCAACGAGTCGCTCGACATCCTCAAGCTGCGCAAGCGTACGGCGAGCCTGCCGGTCGAGGTTGCCGAGGAGACGGCCGGCCCGGAGCGCGAGTGCCTCGGGCGCGAGGCCGGCCGGGCAATCCAGGCGGCGCTGCTCGAGCTCACGCCCGAGCAGCGGGTCCCCATCGTGCTCCGCCACCTGCACGGGCTCTCCTACCGGGAGATGAGCGAGGTGATCGGCATCCCGGAGAAGACGGTGAAGTCGCGCCTGTTCGCCGGCCGCAGCCAGCTGCGGGAGAAGCTGACGAAAAAGGGGTTGATCCGATGACGGATCGCAAGGTCGAAGAGCTCCTCTGGCAGGAGATCGACGGCGAGCTGGGGCCGGAGGAGCGGGCCCGACTCGAGTTCTTTCTCGAGACCGAGCCGGTGCTGCAGGAGGAGCGCAGCCGCCTCGAGGCGCTCTCGGAGGCGCTCTCCCGGCTCGAAGAGGTCGAGGCCCCGGCCGAGCTGGGCCACAGGATCCGCCGCGGCGTGGCCGCCGCCGAGCGTCCCCGCCGGGTCGTCTCGTTCTGGCGCCCGCAGGTGGAGCGCCGGCAGGCCTTCGCCCTCGCCGCGGTCCTCGCGGCGGCGGCGATCGGCATCGCGATCTACCTCGGCCGCGGTGCGCCGGTCAGGGACGCGAGCCTCGTGGGGACGGCCCTGCCCGGCTCGCCGCCGGGGCCGCCCGCGTCGCCGCAGGGGCTGCAAAAGGACGGGCTCGAGCTCGAGATCCCGGACGCCGACGCGGTTCTGCGGCTGCGCCGGGATGGCGCTCTGGTGCGGGCGACGCTGGTCGCGCGCGGCGCGACGGAGATCGAGGTCGTCTTCGAGCAGGCCGGAGGAGAGGTCGGGCTCGCGGCGCCCCCGGCGCTGTCGGCCGAGCCGGCTC
>JBFJMD010000369.1:0-2773 GCA_041634115.1 Thermoanaerobaculia bacterium
AGGGGGCCCTCCCGCGACACCCGGGGCCATCGAAGAAAGGTTGCCTGCCCGCCGGTGTACCCGCCAGCGATCACGGACGACCGCCGAGGTGCCGCTCAGCTAGGACGACCGCACGCCGAAGCGCCGACCGCAGGTCATCTACGAGCGCCGAAGCGCCGACTGCCTTCACCCCGCCGCCCATCGAAGAGAGTGCCGGGCGGCGGCGTCCCTGCCCCACCTGGAGGGTGGGGAAGGGATCGAGGGATTGGGGGGGTGATCCAGTCGATCTCCCGCCCGGGGAGGGGAGCCGAGGCAGACCTCGAGCGCCGAGCTCGACAGCAAGCCGTGGCAGGAGATTCTCCCCCGAAGGGATCGAGGGATTGGGGCGGGGAGCCGGGGAAAACCTGCTGCGACCGATCCCGGAACCCATTCACCGCCTTCCCCGGAGGGGGTGAATCTCAATGAGAGTCTCCTCGGAACAGGCTGAGCTGCTCGGCGGCGAGGCGCACCAGGTTCGAGGCGCCGACTCCGAGCAGCCGCACCCGCCGGCGGCCGGCGTCGCTCGACCGCAGCAGCACGCGGGCGAGGCCGGAGATCGCCTCGAGCTCCGCCGTGGGCGCCGCCAGAGTCCGCGAGCGGGTCACGGTGGTGAAGTCGCCGTAGCGCACCTTGACGGTGATCGTCGAAGCCGAGTAGCCGCGGCGCCCGAGCCCGCGGGCGACGTCGCCGGCCAGCCGCTCGAGCTCGGCGTCCATCGCCGCGAGCTCGCGCAGGTCCTCCGCGTACGTGCGCTCGCTGCTCAGGCTCTTGCGCTGGCGGTGGACGCGGACCGGCCGCTCGTCGAGACCGCTGGCGTAGGCGTGGAGGGTGCGGCCGAAGCGGCCGAAGAGCGCCAACAGCTCGTCGGGCGGACGCCGCCGCAGGGCCGCGACCGTCTCGATCCCGCGGCGCCGCAGCTGCCGCTCGCCGGCCGGACCCACCCCGGGCAGCGCCCGCACCGGCAGCGGATCGAGAAACGCCTGCACCCGCTTGGGCGGCACCACGGTGAGCCCGTCCGGCTTGTCGAAGTCGGAGGCGATCTTGGCCACCAGCCGGTTCGGCCCGACGCCGATGCTGACCGTCAGCCGCCGCTCCTCGCGCACCCGCCGCCGGATCTCGCGCGCGACCGCGGTCGCGCTCCCCCACCGCCCCAGCCGCCCGGTCACGTCGAGATAGGCCTCGTCGATCGAGACCGGCTGCACGATCGGGGTGAAGTCGCGGAAGATGGCGAAGATCTCGGCCGACTCGCGCCGGTAGCGCGGGAAGTCGGGGCGGATGAAGACCAGGTCGGCGCACCGCCGCACGGCCTGCGCCGAGGGCATCGCCGAGCGGATCCCGAACTTCCGCGCCTCGTAGCTCGCCGCCGCGATCACCCCGCGGCCGCCCGGGCTGCCGCCGATCACCACCGGTCGGCCGTCGAGCGAGGGATCGTCGCGCACGTGGACCGCCGCGTAGAAGCTGTCCATGTCGCAGTGGAGGATGCGCCGGCTGGATGCGGTCATGACCGGGGCGGGGCCGCTCCGATCTTAGCCCGGCCCCGGCGACGGCCGCGCGGGGGTTCGGAGCCGGGCGGGGCGGACCCGCCCGCCAGACCTAGCCGGTACCGCCTCGGCGGGTGGTGCCCCGGGCGGCGGCATCGGATAGCGTAGGCGGGAGGGGACCGCGCCGGAAGCGGTTCCCCGACGACGAGAGGAGAGCGTCATGTCGAATCGTCTCGAGGGCGGCCGGTCCTTCGGCGCCGCGCTCGCCGCGGCCGCGGTGGGGCTCGTCCTGCTTCTCCTGGCTCCCGCCATCGCGGCCGGAGGCGAGGAGGAGGAGGAGGACACCGGACTGCTCGCCGCGAAGGGCAAGATCACCTACCGGGTCTACTGCTCGAACTGTCACGGCGATCAGGGCCGCGGCGACGGCTCGCTGGCCGACCTGCTGAAGGTGAGGCCGGCCGACCTCACCCGCCTCGCGGAAGCCAACGGCGGCAAGTTCGACCGCGAAAAGGTGCGCAGCGCCATCGACGGTCGCGAGGAGGTGCGCGGCCACGGCCAGAGCGACATGCCGGTCTGGGGCGAGGCCTTCCAGAATACCCTGCAGATGGTGCCGAGCGACGAGCCGGCGCAGGCGCGCGCCGAGCGCAAGGTGCTGGAGCTGACCCACTTCCTGGAGAAGATCCAGGCGAAGACCGCGCAGGAGGAGGAGCCCGCGGCCCCTAATCCGAGGTGACGCCGCCCTCGGTCTGGGCGCGGGCGTCGAGCGCCCGCTCCAGCTCGTCCGCCGGCAGCACCTTCTTCTCGATCGCCAGCTCGCGGACCGTGCGGCCGGTCTTGTAGGCCTCCTTGGCGATCTCGGCGGCGCGGTCGTAGCCGATCCGCGGCGCCAGCGCCGTCACCATCGCCAGCGACTTCTCGACCAGCTCCTCGGCGCGCTCGCGGTTGGCGACCAGGCCGTCGACGCAGCGCTCCGCGAACAGCCGCGAGGCGTTGGCGAGGATCTCGATCGACTGCAGCAGATTGAAGGCGATCACCGGCATCATCACGTTGAGCTCGAACACCCCGGACATGCCGCCGACGGCGATCGTCGCGTCGTTGCCGACGACCTGGGCCGAGACCATGAGCACCGCCTCGGGGATCACCGGGTTGACCTTGCCCGGCATGATCGAGCTGCCCGGCTGCAGGCTCGGCAGGTTGATCTCGCCGATGCCGCAGCGCGGCCCCGAGCCCAGCCAGCGGACGTCGTTGGCGATCTTGGCGAGCGACACCGCAAC
>JBFJMD010000370.1:0-2750 GCA_041634115.1 Thermoanaerobaculia bacterium
GAAGACCCGGCGCCACCTGATGGAGTTCTGGATGGTCGAGCCCGAGGTCGCCTTCCTCGAGTTCGAGGGCCTGTGCGAGCTGGCCGAGGACTTCGTCTGCACGCTGGTCGAGCGGGTGCTCGAGAGCTGCCGGGCGGAGCTCGAGGTGCTCGAGCGCGACCCGGCGCCGCTGGAGAAGGTGGCGCGGCCGTTTCCGCGCACGACCTACACCGAGGCGGTCGAGGCGCTGCGGGCGGCGGGCTGCGAGATCGACTGGGGCGCCGACTTCGGCGGCGACGAGGAGACGGTGCTCGCCAGCCAGCACGAGCGGCCGCTGATGATCACCCGCTTCCCCGCCTCCATCAAGGCCTTCTACATGCAGCCGGCGCCGGAGGACCCGAAGCTGGTCCTCGGGCTCGACGTCATCGCCCCCGAGGGCTACGGCGAGATCGTCGGCGGCAGCCAGCGCATCCACGACCACGATCTGCTGCTCGAGCGCATCCGCCGGCACGACCTGCCGCGCGAGGCCTTTCAGTGGTACCTGGATCTGCGCCGCTTCGGCACCTTTCCGCACAGCGGCTTCGGCATGGGCATCGAGCGCTTCGTGGCCTGGGTCTGCGGTCTGAAGCACCTGCGCGAGACCATCCCCTACCCGCGGATGCTCTACCGCATCTACCCCTGACCGGACGGCCCCCGGTTGAGCCTGGCCGAGAGCGAAGGTGGCGCCTCCCGGGTCGCCGTCTGGGCGACCCTGGCGCTGCTGGTGCTGATCTGGGGGACGACCTGGTCGGTGATCCGGGTCGGCCTCGAGGGGATCCCGCCGTTCACCGGCGTGGCGCTGCGCTTCGCCCTGGCGGCGGTCCTGCTCTGGGCGGTCGCCCGCTGGCGCGCGCTGCCGCCGCCGAGCTGGCGCCGGGCGGGCCGCATCTGGGCGGTCCAGTTCTTCTTCACCTTCTTCCTCTCCTACGGCATCACCTACTGGGCGGAGCAGTGGATCCCGTCGGGGCTGGCGGCGGTGCTGTTCTCGACCTTCCCGCTGTTCGTCGCGATCTTCGCGCGCCTCTGGCTGACCGACGACCGCATGGGCCCGCGCGGCCTGCTCGGACTCGCCATCGGCTTCGGCGGGGTGGCGGCGATCTTCTCGGAGGACTTCGCGGCCCTCGGCGGCCCGATGGTGCTGGGCGCCTCCGCGGTGATGCTCTTGTCGCCGATCGTGGCCGCAGTCGCCAGCGTCCTGGTCAAGAAGTGGGGCGCCGGCATCCACCCGATCCACCTGACGGTGCAGCCGATGGCGGCGACCGGGGTGGCGATGGGGGCGGTGGCGCTCGCCTTCGAGTCGGAGCGCGAGATCGTCTTCGACGCCCGCTCGCTGGCGGCGCTGGGCTATCTCTCGGTCGTCGGATCGGCGGTGACGTTCACGCTCTACTTCTGGCTCCTCGCCAGGATGCGGGCGACGCGCCTGTCGCTCATCACCTACGGCATCCCGGTGGTGGCGGTGGCGGTCGGCACGATCTTCCTCGACGAGCCGCTCACGGCCCGGACCCTGGCCGGCGGCGCCCTGGTGCTGCTCGGGGTGGCGCTGGCCAGGTAGTCCGCGAGGCGATCGACGGCGGCTTCGGGGAGGCATCGGCGACGGGTCGTTCGGCCGTACAATCTTCAGAGGGACCTTCCCGATTCGGAGCTTGTGCGACTTGACAGATTTCCGCAGTGCGGCAATAATTTGACCGATGGGTCAATCCGGAGCCGGCCCCCGGCGGGGCATTCGTATTCCAATCGAATCGAGAGGACGGAGGAGCGCAGGTCATGAGCCAGCATCAGCCTGAGCACGTGTCGGAGAAAGAGTCGCTCAAAGTCGCGGAGGCCTCGCGGCAGAAGAAGTGGAAGCCGAGCTTCATGAAAGAGCTGTTCATGGGCAGGTTCCGGCTCGACCTGATCCATCCCTTCCCGATCGACGGCCCGGCGCGGCCCGAGTTCCAGGCCTTCTACGACGCCTTCGAGGAGTTCCTGCGCAACGAGGTCGACCCGGTCGCGATCGACGTCACCGGCGAGTACCCGGAGCACGTGCTCGACGGTCTGCGCAAGCTGGGCGCCTTCGGCATGAAGATCCCCAAGGAGTACGGCGGCCTCGGCTTCACCAACCTCGAGTACCGGCGGGTCATGCGCCTCGTCGGCAGCCACGACGGCAACCTGAGCGCCCTGCTCTCGGCCCACCAGTCGATCGGCGTGCCGCAGCCGCTGAAGCTCTTCGGCACCAAGGCGCTCAAGAAGAAGTACCTGCCGCGCTGCGCCCGCGGCGAGATCTCGGCCTTCGCGCTGACCGAGCACGAGGTCGGCTCCGATCCGGCGCGGATGGGCACCACGGCGGTGAAGACCCCGGAAGGGGACTACCTCATGAACGGCATCAAGCTCTGGTGCACGAACGGCACGATCGCCGACCTGCTGGTGGTGATGGCGCGCGACCCGGAGACCAAGAAGATCAGCGCCTTCGTCGTCGAGACCGCCTGGCCGGGGGTCGTCGTCGAGCATCGCTGCCACTTCATGGGCTTGAAGGCGCTGGCCAACGCGGTGATCAGCTTCACCGACGTCCGGGTGCCGGCCGAGAACCTGATCGGGAAAGAGGGCCGGGGCCTGAAGATCGCGCTGACCACGCTCAACGACGGCCGCCTGTCGATTCCCAACATCTCCGTCGGCACGGCCAAGGCCTGCGTCGAGGTCTGCCGCGAGTGGGCCTCGACCCGGGTGCAGTGGGGCAAGCCGGTGGGCAAGCACGA
>JBFJMD010000371.1:0-2724 GCA_041634115.1 Thermoanaerobaculia bacterium
CCGGGAGCGCGGCGGCGACGAAGGGACCGAGCTCGAGATCCTGTGGCGGATGCTGCCGCTCGCCCGCCGGCTCGGCAAGCTCAAGAATTTCGCCGACGACCTGAGCCGCGGCATCGCGCTCTCCGGGGCGGACCCGAGCCGGACCCTGGCGCTGGCGAGCCTCAAAGCCGATCTCGACGCCGACGTCGGCCGCTACGCCGAGGCCGAGGCGACCATCCAGCAGGCGCTCAAGGCGGCGGCCGGAGGAGACCAGAGAAGGCAGGCGCTGCTGCTCATCCAGCTCGGCCGGCTGCTGCTGCGCAGCGGCCGCACCGCCGAGGCCCGCCGCATCTTCACCGGCCTGCGCGACGCCCTCGCCGGCAGCGGCTCGAGCGCCCTCGCCGCCACCTGCCGGTTCTTCCTCGGCAACATCGCCCTCCAGGAGCAGCGGCTCGAGGAGGCCTACGACCACCACCAGGCGGCGCTCGAAGAGCGCCAGCGCCAGAAGCTCCTGCGTCCGCTCGGCTCGTCGCTGTCGGCGCTCGGCGAGGTCTCGCTGGGGCTGGGCAACTACCCGCAGGCGCTGCGCTTCTACCGCGAGGCGGAGGGCATCCTGGAGGAGCACGGGCGCGAGAGCGAGCTCGGCTCGGCCCTGCTCGGCGTGGCGCGGGTCCTCACCCGGCTGGGCGACTTCACCGCCGCCTCGCGGCCGGCGAAGCGCGCCCTCGACCTCCATCGGGGCCGCGACGACGTCGGCGACGAGGCCGTCGCCCGGCTGGCGGTGGCGAAGAGCCTGCTCAACCTCGGCCAGCCCGAGAGCGCCCTCGGCGAGGCCCGCCAGGCGCACTTCCAGCTCAGCATGCTGTCGCTCGAGGAGCCGCTGGCCGACGCGGAGGAGCTGCTCGGCCGGATCCGGTTCGGCCAGCGCAAGTTCGAAGAGGCCCGCAGCCGCTTCGAGACGGCGCTCGGACTGCACCGCAAGCAGGGGGACGCCAAGGCGTGCGGCTTCGACCAGGCGTGGCTGCTCGAGACCGCGCTGGCGCTCGACGACGACCCGGCGATCCGCAAGTTCGTGGCAGATCTCAAGTCGACGATGACCGACCTCGGCGAGTTCGACCTCTCCGAGATCCTGAGCTTCCGGCTCTACCGGGGCCTCGACTGGCTGCGGGAGCACGGCCGCAAGGTCGGGGACCCGCTGCCCTATCTCGAGCGCGCCTACCGGCAGGTGCTGCGCAAGGCGGGCCACCTCGAGCCGGCGCAGCGGCACCGGTTCCTGTTCCAGATTCCGGACAACCAGGCGATCGTCGAGATCGCGACCCGGCAGGGCCTCAGCGCCGAGCCGGCGAAAAGCTGAAACGGAAAAGCTAACCCGAAGAGGCGAGGTAGGCGTCGAGCGCCGACCGCTCTTCCGGGGTCAGGTCGGCCGCCTCGAGGAAGACCTTGGTCCCCGGCTTCGGCAGCGGCACGCGGGGATTCGAGAGCGCCCGGTCGAGCCCGTCGCAGCCGGAGGCGCCGGGCATGAAGAAGGTCAGGCGGTCGCACCAGGCGACGAGGTCCTTGCCGAGGCCGCTCTCGATCGCCAGCGGCACGTCCGGGGGCAGCTCCAGCATCGTGAGGGAGTAGCCGTCGGGGGCCCGCTCGACCCGGACGCGTCCGGGCAGGATCCGCTCCTGTTCGAGCACCTCGACGTCGTCCTCGAGCCGGGTGGGAAGGCCGCCGACCTCGACCGCCAGCGTCAAATGCGCCCGGCCGCGGAACCTCGTCGAGAGCCGGCCCCGGTGCTCGCCCCCGCCCAGCGGCGTCAGCTCCAGCCGATGCTCGATCAGGGTGAGCTGATTGCTGTCCGAGGAGATCCGCACCGTGACCGGACCGCTCACCACCGGCGCGAGCTCGCCGCCGAGGTCCTCGTAGGTGCCGTTCAGGCGGTCGAAGACCAGCGTCGCGGTCTTGGTCGCCTTCTTCGCCGCCGCTCCGGCGCCCGGTGCCGCGAGCAGGGCCGGCACGCCGAGCAGCACGACAAGCGCGGCGAGCGCGATCGCGGGTCGTCTTCGTTCGCTCATGGTTCGGTCCGCACCGGTCTCTCCGCCCCCCCGCTCCTCCGGTCCGCCGGGGTCCCGGCCCGGAGAGGCTCGGCAGGGCTCAGGGATAGTAGCCGCGGATCGTCCTCGCCTTCAAGCCTCCGCGCCGCACCTTGACCTCGACCTCCCGGAAGGCCTCGCCCCCGCCGTCGGTCGCGTAGGCCAGCAGGTACTGGCTCCTCAGCTCCGCCTCGATCCGGTCGTAGACGCCGGCCAGCTCCTCGGCGCGCTGGATGAAGAACGCCAGCCCGCCGGTCTCCTCGGCGAGCTCCGTCAGCTTGCGCTTGATCCCCAGCTTCATCGTGCCCACGCCGAGCCCGATCGTGTAGATCACGACGCCGCTGCGCCGCGCGTACTCGAGCGCGTCCCGATAGGCGTAGCGGCTCGCCGAGTCCTCGCCGTCAGAGAGCAGCACCATCGCCCGCTGACCGCGGATGCCGCGGAAGTAGTAGAGACCGGTCACCACCGCGTCGTGCAGCGCGGTCCAGCCGACCGAGCGCAGGTCGCCGAGCGCCGCTTCGACCGCGAAGACGTCGTCGGTGGGCGGGATGAGCAGCACCGGCTCGCCCGAGAAGCTGAGCGCGAAGGCGCGATCGCGCGGGGTGATGACGTCCTCGAGGAACGCCACCGCCGCCTTCTGGGCCTCGTGCAGGGCGGAGCTCATCGA
>JBFJMD010000372.1:0-2670 GCA_041634115.1 Thermoanaerobaculia bacterium
CCAGGGCGCCCGTGGTGCGCCGCGGGATCTCGCCCTGCCACGGCTCCCAGCCGTCGAAGAGGTGGTGGAGGATGCCGGTGCCGCGGGTCTCGGTCAGGAACTCCGTGCGGAAGCCGATCAGCCCGCGCGAGGGGAGCCGGAACTCCATCCGCACCCGGCCGCTGCCGTGGTTGACCATCCGGGTCATCCGTCCGCGGCGGCCGCCGACGGTGCGGGTGACGGTGCCGACGTGGTCTTCGGGGCAGTCGACGACGAGGAGCTCCATCGGCTCGTGCAGCGCTCCGTCCACGGTGCGGGTGAGGACCTGCGGCTTGCCGATCGAGAGCTCGAAGCCCTCGCGCCGCATCATCTCGATCAGGATCGCGAGCTGCAGCTCGCCGCGGCCGGAGACCTGGAAGGCGTCCGGCGATTCCGTCGGCTCGACCCGGATCGAGACGTTGGTCAGGATCTCCTTCTTCAGCCGCTCGCGGATCTGGCGCGAGGTGACGAGCGACCCCTCGCGGCCGGACATCGGGGAGGTGTTCACCGAGAACACCATCGCCAGGGTCGGCTCGTCGATCCGGATCCGGGCGAGCGGCCGCGGATCCTCGGGATCGGCGAGGGTGTCGCCGATCGCCGCCCCCTCGACCCCCGAGACCGCCACCAGGTCCCCCGGCCCTGCCCCGTCCACCTCGACGCGCTCGAGTCCCTCCCAGCCGTAGACGCGCGCGATGCGCGCCGGCGCCGGCGGCTCGCCGTCGCGGCAGAGGACGGCCTGCATCCCCGGGGTCACCCGGCCGTTGAAGACCCGGCCGAGGGCGAGCCGGCCGACGTAGTCGTCGTAGGCGAGGTTGGTGACCAGGAGCTGCAGCGGCCGCCCGGGCTCGAATCGCGGCGCCGGCACGGAGCGGAGGATCTCGTCGAAGAGCGGCGCCAGGGTCTCGTCGGGCCCGTCCGGCGAGCGCCGGCAGACGCCCTTCTTGGCGTTGGTGTAGAGCACCGGGAAGTCGAGCTGCTCCTCGCTGGCGTCGAGGTCGATGAACAGGTCGTAGACCTCGTCCAGCACCGCGGCCGGCCGGGCGTCCGAGCGGTCGATCTTGTTGACCACCAGGATCGGCGGCAGGCCCGCCTCGAGCGCCTTGCGCAGCACGAACCGGGTCTGGGGCAGTGGCCCCTCGCCGGCGTCGACCAGGAGCAGCACTCCGTCCACCAGCTCCAGCGTGCGCTCGACCTCGCCGCCGAAGTCGGCGTGGCCCGGGGTGTCCACGATGTTGATCCGGGTGCCGCGGTAGGCGATCGCCGTGTTCTTGGCGAGGATCGTGATCCCCCGCTCGCGCTCGAGGTCGATCGAGTCGAGCACCCGCTCGGCGATGTCCTCGTTCTCGCGGAAGACGCCGCTCTGCCACAGCATGGCGTCCACCAGCGTGGTCTTGCCGTGGTCGACGTGGGCGATGATGGCGACGTTGCGGAGGTCGTCGCGCCGCTGAACGGGCATATACGTTCCCTGCCGGCGCGGGCGGCGTGCCCGCGCGAGTTCCCGAGAGGTCTATCTGTGAGGGCTGGTTCGGTCTAGAGGCTGCGCTTGCGGCCGCGCAGGCCGCGGCGACTGCCCTTGGGCTTCGAGGGACGGCCGCGGCCGCCCGGCGAGTCTCCCCCCCAGCCCGGCGAGTCCTGGAAGCCGCCCGACGGCGCCGAGGGCGCGCGCCGGGGGCGATCCTCGGCCGTGTCGAGCCGCAGCGGCCGGCCCCCGAGCTCCTGGCCGTTGAACTTCTCGATGGCGGTCGCGGCCTCGTCCTCGCTCGAGAACTCGACGAATGCGAAGCCCCGGGGGCGTCCGGTCGCCCGGTCGCTGGGGAGGTAGACGTCCACGATCTCGCCGGCCTCCTTGAGAAATTCGCGAAGCTCGTTCTGGGTGGTCTGGTAGTTGAGATTGCCTACGAAGATTTTTGCAGAAATGACGGGTCTCCTTCCGTTGCTCGCGCCTCCCTGGCGCCGAAGGCGCCAAGCGTACCAGTTGGCGCCGAGAAAATCCAATGATTTGGACAATCGCGGCGCGTTTTTTTGTCCTTTGCGGCGCTCGCGAGAAGCGATTCTGTGCTAGGCTGCGGCCGTCGTAGATCAGTCTCAAGCGATCCACCCCGCGGGGTTCGATGCGCTCAACCTGTAGGCAATCTTCCAGTCATTTTCCGAGAGGAGGACCATTGTCGATGAGGCGAAGTAGCAAGTGGACGGTCGTCGGCTGTCTCGCGGTCGGCGCCTTGCTCCTGGCGGGCGTGGCCCAGGCCCAGGAGTCGTCGATCCAGGGCTACGTCACGGACGAGTCCAATGCCGCGCTGCCCGGCGCGTCGGTAGTTGTCACCAATGCCGACACCGGGATTTCGCGAGAGCTGACCACCAACGCCAAGGGTTATTACCTCGCCCAGTATCTGCGGTCGGGCAACTACAGCGTCACGGCGTCGCTGGAGGGCATGCAGACCGTCAAGCGGGAGAACATCAGGCTCCTGCTCGGCCAGGCGCTCGACGTCAATATGAAACTGGGCGTCGAGAAGGTGACCGAGGCGATCGTCGTCACCGCCGAGTCGCCCCTCGTCGAGGTCAGCCGCACGAGCGCCGCCGCCTACGTGAGCGAGGCCGAGATCGAGGCGCTACCGATCTCCGGGCGCGACTTCAAGGAGTTCGCGTTCCTGGCCC
>JBFJMD010000373.1:0-2645 GCA_041634115.1 Thermoanaerobaculia bacterium
CTCGCCCCACCCCCAGAGGCCCCAGTGGGTGGTCAGGATCAGGCGTCGGAGGACGATCTCCACCGCGTAGCGGACGCCGACGCGCCAGACCTGGGAGACGGTCCCGGCGCCGACCGAGCGCAAGAAGAGGCTCGACGTCGGGATGGCGGCCCGGCCCGCGCTCTGCTGGCTCGTCGCGCTCACGATCGGGCCGGACGAGGGCTCAGTAGCGCGCGATCAGGGGGGGCATCCGCCGCGGCAGGGTGCGGAGGATCCTCTCCTTGACGCGCTTGAGCGGCCGGTAGAGGCGGCTGAGCAGCGGGTAGGCGGCGAACAGGGACTCGGCCTTCCGCTCCAGGCGCGAGCGCAGGCTGCGGGGGTCGGGACGGATCTCGCCGGCAGCCAGCTCGCCGGACCCGGCTTCCCGGTAGACCGCCCAGCGCCGCACGAAATGCGAGATCTGCGGGATCGCGTCGCAGGTGGCGCCGGGCTCGCGGGTGGCGACGAGGAAGATCGACAGCTGCTTGCCCCCGACGCGTCCGTAGCTCAGGTGGTCGAGGCATCCGGGCTCGTATCGATAGATCTTCCAGGGCGCCGAGTAGAAGCGGCCGCGGTGCCAGTAGGGATAGTACTGGCACAGATAGGCGCAGTCGATGGTATAGCCGTTGGCGCCGTAGTAGTCGTAGAAGAGCGTCGGCGAGAGCATGTAGAAGCCGAGGTCGATGTGGTTGTTCGAGGGCACGGCGGCGTGGATCACCCGTCCGCGGTCGCGCAGCACGGCGTGGAAGTTCGCCAGCACCTGCGGGAGGTGGAAGATCTGGACGCTGGTGCCGAGGTCGAGCACGGCGTCGAAGCGGCCGACCAGCTCCGCCGGCGCCGGCCGGTTGAAGTCGAAGATGTAGTCGGCGCCCTCCCAGTCCGACACGTCGCAGCTTCGCACCTCCTCGAAGCCGAGCTGGGTGAAGAAGGTGCGGTCGTCGATGCACCCCTGCCGGGCGAGCCGCGGATCGTGGGAGAGCCCGGGCCGGCGCGGCGGCCGGAGCGTCACCTCGTGCTTCGCGGCCCAGCGCTCGAGCTCTTTCTGGGTGAAGTAGATCGTCGACCGGCCGAGCTGCAGCAGCCGGCCGGAGAAGGGGCGGCGGCGACACTCCTCGAGCAGCAGGCGCGCGGCGCCCCGCGGGATCCCCACGTCAGGCCGGTCCCCTCACCGAGAGCCCGCGACCGACGGCCGCCACGACGAAGCGGAGACGCAGACTCGCTCCCGCTCTCGAGAGGATTCGATTCACCTGGCCGTCCGTTCCGCGGAGCAGTCGACTCCGCCCATTCTAACCTCCGCCGCGCTACTCGATCGGCTGCCTGGGGGTCTCTTCGATCGGCTCGGGCGCCTCCAGCCGTCGCTTCGACTGCTCCGCGATCTTCATGTCCTCCAGCCGCTTGCCCATCGGCAGCAGCCGCCGGTCGAACGAGCCGACCGCCCGATTGTAGGCGTCGAGCGCCGTCTTGAGACCGCGGCCGACCGCCCCCAGGTCGCCGCCGAACTTCGCCGCCCGCTCGTACAGCTCGCGCGCCGCGGCGGCGATCGCCTGGGCGTTCTCCGCCATCGCCTGCTGCTGCCAGTAGATGGCCACGGTGCGCAGCAGCGCCACCAGCGTCGTCGGCGTGGCGACCAGCACCTTGGAGCGCAGCGCCTCGACCTGCAGCTCGGGGTCCTTGGCGAAGGCGGCGGCGAGGAAGGGGTCTCCGGGCAGGAACATCACGACCAGGTCGACGTCCGTCCCCAGGGCCTCGGCGTACTCGCGCGAGGCGAGCGCCCGCACGTGGGCGCGCAGGTCGCGGACGTGGCGCTCGAGCGCCTTCTCGCGGTCGGCCTCGGAGGTGGCGCTGGCGGCCTCGAGAAAGGCGGTGAGCGGCGCCTTGGCGTCGACGGCGATGTGGCGACCGCCCGGCAGATGCACCGTCATGTCGGGGCGGGCGCCGCCGGCGAGGGTCGCCTGCTCCTCGAAGTCGCAGTGGGCGGTCATGCCGGCGAGCTCGGCGACGTTGCGCAGCGCGATCTCGCCCCAGCGGCCGCGTACCTGGGAGCTCTTGAGCGCCGTGGTCAGGCTCGTCGTCTTCTCCTCCAGGGTGCTCGTGGCCAGCATCAGCTGCTTGACCTGCTCGTCGATCCGCGAATAGGCCTCGACCCGGGCGCTCTCGATCTCGCGGGTGCGCGCCTGGAGCTGGTCGAGCTGCTCGCGGAGCGGCGCGAGCAGCGCCTCGATCGCGACCCTCCGCTCGTCGAGATCGGACGCCGCCTGCCCGCGCACCGCCGACAGCTTCTGCTCGGCGAGCGTCAGGAACTGCTCGGTGTTCCCCTTCAGGGCCTCGCCGGCCAGCGCCCGGAAGGCGTCGGCGAGCTGGCCGCGGCCCTCCTCGAAGAACCGTTGCTGGCGCTCGAGCTGCTCGCCGCTCTGCTCGACCCGCTCGTCGGCCACCGCCAGCCGCCGATCGAGGTCGCGGACGGTCGCCTGCTGCCGGTCGAGCTCGGCCTCGAGCTCGCGGCGGCGGGCGCGCTCGACCTCGGCGGTGGCTTCGGCCGCGGAGAGCCGCTCGGCCTCCTCCAGCCGGGCGCGGCTGACCCGCCGGTTGCGCAGCGCGGTCACCAGCAGCCAGGCAAGGAGAGCGCC
>JBFJMD010000374.1:0-2617 GCA_041634115.1 Thermoanaerobaculia bacterium
CCGCCGCAGGCGGCGAGCGAGCGGCTGCTCGCCTGCTGCGGCTCCCGCCGCTGGGCCGATCGGATGCTCGCCGAGCGGCCCTTCGCGAGCGTCGAGGCCCTGCACGCCCACGCGGAGCGGATCTGGCGCGAGCTCGGGCCCCAAGACTGGCTCGAGGCCTTCGCCGCCCACCCCAAGATCGGCGAGCGCGCAGCCGTGCCGGCCACCGGCGGCTCCGCGGATCGGACCGCCGGCTGGTCGGCCGAGGAGCAGTCCGGAACGGCGAACGCGGCGACCGCGACGATCGACCGCCTGGCCGCCGCCAACCGGGCCTACGAGGAGCGCTTCGGCTTCATCTTCATCGTCTGCGCCACCGGCAAGAGCGCCGCGGAGATGCTGGCGCTGCTCGAGGCGCGGATCGGTAACGAGCCCCGGCGCGAGCTCGAGATCGCCGCCGCCGAGCAGGGTAAGATCACCCGGCTCCGACTCGACAAGCTGCTGGCGCGATGACCTCGATCTCGACCCACGTTCTCGACACGGCGCTCGGCCGCCCGGCCGCCGGCGTCGAAGTGAAGCTCGAGCGGCTCGGCCGCGACGGCGAGTGGCGCGTCGCGGGCCAGGGCACGACCGACGCCGACGGCCGCGTCGCGGAGCTGCTGCCTGCCGAGGCCGGCGCCGGACCGGGCACCTATCGGCTGACCTTCGCGACCGGCGAATACTTCGAGGCCGGTGGCCGCACCGGCTTCTACCCCCGGGTCACGGTGGAGATCACGGTCCGCGAAGCCACCCACCACCACGTCCCGCTGCTGCTGAGCCCGTTCGGCTACTCGACCTACCGCGGCAGCTGAGCCGCCCCGCCGCCGCGGCCGTCTCTGCCTGGCGGCGCGATCGAAGAGTCCTCTTCGGCCCCTCCGGCGCTCCGGGTTCCGGGGAGGCCCTCCCGGGGGCCGGCGCGAGCCAGTCGGACTTTGGCGGGGGAGCTCGCGCCTGCGCTCCGCGTCCGCGCCGGCCGCCGTTGCCCTTCGGCGGCTCGAGTGAGCGCTGGCGGAGTGGAGCTACCCCGATTTTGTGGACACCTTGGAAGCCCTCAGAATGGGCAGGAAGGAGTTCACGGATGGGAGAGCACCGAAGGCAATTCAGCGAGGAGTTCAAGCGCGAGGCGGTGCGGCTGGCGTACGCGAGCGGTCGTCGCCTGGTGGATGTGGCGCGGGAGTTGGAGCTGCGTCCGGACATGATCCGGCGCTGGCGGCGCAAGCTCGTCGGCGGCTCGGGAGCTTCCGGGACCGCGGCGGAGCAGGAAGTGCGTCGGTTGCAGCGGGAGCTGTCGCTGGTGCGCGAGGAGCGCGACATCCTAAAAAAAGCCTTGGCGATCTTGTCGGATCGACGCCCATAAGCCACGAGCTGATGGAGCGGCTTGCGAGCCAGCATGGCGTCGGTCGGGTCTGCGAGGTGCTGGGCGTGCCGCGCAGCAGCTACTACGCTCGCTGCCGGCGTCCAGAGCCGACCCGGGTCCGGGAAGATCGCGACCTCAAGCAGAAGATTCTCGCGGTGCATGCCGAGGCCAAGGGCGTGTACGGCACGCCCCGCATCGAGCGCGAGCTGCGGCGACAGGGCATCGCGACCAGCCGCGAGCGGGTCGCCCGCCTTCGTCGCGAGCTGGGGCTGCGAGCCAAGTCGACGCGGCGGTATCGGGCGACGACCGATTCCAAGCACAGCTATGCGGTGGCGCCCAATCTGCTCCAGCGGCGCTTCGAGGCGCTGGGCCCGGATCAGGTCTGGGTCGGCGACATCACGTTCCTGACGGCCGGGCAGCGTTGGCTGTATCTGGCGGTTCTGATGGACGTCTTCTCGCGGCGCCTCGTCGGCTGGGCCGTGAGCGATCGGATCGACCAGGAGCTGACCCTGAAGGCCTGGTGGCGCGCCGTCGCCCAGCGCCGGCCACCGCGCGGCTTGATCCATCACACGGATCGGGGCGCCCAGTATTGCAGCGACGACTACCGCCGGGCGCTGCGAGCCCGCGGCGCGGTCGCCAGCATGGGGCGAACCGGCGACTGCTGGGACAACGCGATGGCGGAAAGCCTGATCAAGACCATCAAGACCGAGCTCGGGCGCAGCTTCCCGAGCCGCACGCTCGCCGAGCAGCAGCTCTTCGGCTATCTCGAGGGCTTCTACAACACCCGGCGCTTGCACTCGGGCCTCGACTACCGGACACCGTCCGAGGTCGAGAGCGACTGGTTTGCCGCACGATCCTGCTCCCTCGAAGAGGCGGCGGCTTGCCCCGCTCTCGCGACCCAAGCCGCCGCTCCCCCCACCCTCGGATACGATGGCTGAGCGAAGTCTGAAAACTGTCTACAAAAACGGGGCAGGTCCGGAGAGCCCCCCGGGAGGGCCACCCCGGAACCCGGAGCGCCTCCTTGCCGTGTGGGCCTGCGAAGACTTCGACGCCATCGAAGAGGCGCCAAGCCGAGATAAGTCATCAGACTGAGGACGCGCGCGAGCATGAAGCCGCGCGCACCCAGAGGAAGCGCCCGGCTGCTGCCGGGCAACCGATTGTGATGCGCCCTCGCCTCTCGGGCGAGGGCGGCTGTTCGATGCGCCTTCGCCTCGCGGGCGAAGGCGGCTGACTCCATGCGCCCCC
>JBFJMD010000375.1:0-2602 GCA_041634115.1 Thermoanaerobaculia bacterium
GGCGGAGCACGAGCGGAGCCTGGCGCAATCGGTAGCGCTCGCCACCCGCGCCGTCTCGCGCGGAGAGGACGCCTTCGATCAGGCCCTCCTCCTGAGCGTCGAGGCGACGCTCGCCGCCGACACCTTCGAGGCCAGGAGCGCCCTCTTCGGCCTTCTCCAGCAGGAGCCGCTGCTCAGGACCTACCTCCAGGGTCCCAGGGAGCGACCGGGAGGAGCGCAGTCGCCGCGGAGGAGCGTGCTGGCCTTCAGCCCCGACGGCAAGCGGCTGGCCGCGATCGAGGGCTTCGAGTCCGGCCGCATCGTCGTCTGGGACCTCTCCGAGGACCGGCCCCGGGCGACGTATCTCGAGGGACACGACCCGCCTGCCGAGGCCGTGGCCCTCCATCCGGACGGCCGGATGCTGGCCTCGGGGGGCCAGACCGGCCGGATCATCCTCTGGGACCTGGAACAGCCAGGGACTCGAGACGAGCTGCGGCTTCCCGCCGATGGCCCCAAACCGGAGTTTGGCTCCCAGTTCATCAGCGCCCTGGCGTTCAGTCCGGATGGGAAGACACTTGCCGCGACCAACTTCGTCGAGACGGTCTTCCTGTGGGATCTGCCCCAGAAGACCCTGCTCCACCGGCTCGTGGCGCCGGACGTCAACGGATTCGACTATGTGGCTTTCGGCCCGCTCGGCGAGTATCTGGCCGCCGAGGCACAGGACCGGGTCGTGGTCTGGGAGACCACGACCTACCGGCGAGTAGGCGATGCTTCGGGGAACGTCTTCAACTTCGACCCGAGCACCGGCAGCCTGGCCGTCGCCAGGGGCAGCATAGTGGAGCGGTTTCCGGCCGGAGAGCTGGAGACCGGCAGGGGCCGGGTGATCGATAGCCTCGCCGCCTCTCCCGACGGGAGGACGCTGGTCACCGGCGACCAGGAAGGGGCGATCCACCTCCACGAGGGTCAAGCGCAGGCGAAGATCCTCACCGCGCATGCGCATGCGGTCCACGCGGTGGTCTTCCGTCCCGACGGCGCCGCGTTCGCGTCCATGGGTGAGGACGACGCGATCATTCTCTGGACCCTCGAGCCCCGGTCCCTCGCCCGCCGCTTCCAGGGCGTGGCGGGCTCGGAGTCACTCCCGTACGGCGGCCCGGGTCTCGAGGTCGCATTCGGCTTGGACGGGGCCACGCTCGCCTCGGTCGATTCCGCGGGCCGGGTCCACACGTTCGACGCAGAGACCGGCCGCGCGACTCCGAGCTGTGCCCTCGGCCTGCCCGAGAACACAAGTGGCTCGGAGAACCGCGCGGCTTTCCTCTCTCCGCGAGTCCTGGCGGCGCTCGTTCCCGGCGCGGCAATCGCGACCTGCGATCTCGAGGAGGGCAGAGCGAGCGAGCTGACTGCGGCGGGCCCGGCCACGGCCTTCGCCGTCAGCCCGGATCTCGACTCGTGGGCGCTGGGGCGCGCCGACGGCAAGATCTCCTTTCTGGAGCTTCCTCCGTCCCTGGCCCCTCTCCGGGAGTTTCCCGCTGCCGACGAGAGTTCGGTCACGGCGCTCGCGTACAGCCCGGTGGGCGACCTGATCGCCTCCGGCCACGCCAATGGCGCGGTTCGCCTGTGGGACACCGATGGCGAGAAGCGGGGGGAGACGCGAATGAACGTCGAGGACAATGTGGAAGATCTGATTTTCGGGCCGGAGGGCAAGACGCTCCTGGCGACCGGGAGGGAGATCTACGCCCAGTGGGAGGTCCCCGAGCTCAAACAGATCACCTCCTACCAGACCGGCTCGACCATAGGCATGATGGTCCGAGCCGCCCTCGCTCCGGCCGGCGATCTCATGGCCTTCACAGGCGGCTTCGGTACCCAGATCACGATTCAGGACGCCCGGGGACGGCAGCTGCTCGGGCAGCCCATCCAGCTCGGACCGAGTGAACGGGATGTGGGCTCGCTCGAATTCGGTCCGTCGGGCACCCGCCTCGCCGCCGGCGTGGTCGAGTCGAGTGATGGGAGACGCACGAGCGTCGTTTACTCCTGGGACCTCGATCTCGCGTCCTGGGTGGATCGCGCGTGCCGGATCGCCAACCGGAATCTCACCCTCGAGGAGTGGAACCGGTATCTCGGCACCGGACGCCCCTATCGCTGCACCTGCGAGGGGCTGCCCGCCGGCCGGGGCGCCCCCGAGAACGCCGAGCGCTGCGCCCCGAGTCGAGCCAACCCGCTCTAGCCGGCGATGTGTGGATAGAGGCGGTCCACCTCCGCGCCGGGCGGCGAGAACCTCTTTTTTTCGATCAGAGCGTCTTCAGGTCGTCGATCAGCGCCGCCTTGACCGGCGTCGAACCGTTCGCCGTGGAGCCGGGCGGCGGCGCCCGCCGGGTGATTCCCGGTCCCGCGAAGGATTCCGTCTCCGCCTACGTCTCACCTGGGCAAGAGCGGCCTGCGGGAGCCGCTCGGACCCGAGACCGAAACCCCGCAGCGATCGATTGGAGGAGAGGATGAGACACGCGAGGATCTGGACCACGGCGGCGGCGATGGCGGCGCTGCTCGTCACGAGCGCGTTCGTGGCGGCGCCGGCGGCCGAGGCCAAGAAGCTGGCCGACACGGCGATCTACATCGAGATCAACGACAC
>JBFJMD010000376.1:0-2564 GCA_041634115.1 Thermoanaerobaculia bacterium
CCATCGTCTGGGCCTTCAAAGACCTGGAGCCGGCCCCGTACGCCAGGAGCGCCGCCGAGGCGGTCTTGAGGCTGGCCGGCGAGGGAGACGCGGCCTCGCTCCTCGTGCGCACCGCCTTCTGGCTCCTGCTCGCGGGCCTCGGCTATCTGTTCTGGAAAGCCTTCGCGGCCCTCGCCTGTGGCACCTCGGAGCTGCTCGGGCGGCGGTCCGTCGAGAAGCGGACGGCGCCGGCGGCCAACTCCCTCGTCTGGCGGAACCGGTACGAAACGCTCTTCGGCCTGTCGCTGTTCTTGCTCGCCGCCATCTTCTTCCTCGAGATCCAGTCCTATGTCGTCTACCACTACCACCAGCTGGTGGTGCGCTATGACCTCGGGTGGACCACCTTCGTCGTCGGCGTCGTCTCCTTTCTCGCTATCGTGCTGGCTGCCATGTCGCTGCCGGCCCTCAAGGGCCTGGCTCAGAAGGCGATCCTGCTCGTTCTCGGGATCCTGGGCCCCCTGCTTCCCTTTCTCGTCTACCTCACCGCGGTCGATGCCCTGGTCTACGGCGAGAACTGGAGCGCCTTCCGCAGGGTCCTGCATCCGGACTCCCCGATCCTCGGCGTGTCGCTCGGCAGCTTCCTGATGGCCTCGGTGGCCTTCGGGGCCTTCTTCCTGGGCAAGCTGGTGGACGCCAACTCCACCAGCATGCACGGCTTCTACAGGGACCGCTTGAGCCAGGCTTACCTGGTCGGCGTCGACACCGACGGCGAGCTCGGGCCGGAGGACGAGCTGAGCCTCAGCGAAGTCTGCCCGCTCGGCTCCGGGGCTCCCTACCACCTGATCAACGCCAGCCTCAACATGCAGGGCGAGAGCGCCGGGGCGCTGCGATGGCGCCACAGCGACTTCTTCGTCTTCTCGAAGCTGTGGTGCGGGGGCCCCCACAGCGAGTACTGCCGCACCGAGCACCTCGAGCACCTCGCTCCCAACGTCCACCTGGGCAGCGCGATGGCCGTGTCCGGCGCCGCCGCGTCCCCCAACATGGGCTCCTACACTTCCGGCTTCCTGGTCATGCTGATGACCCTGCTCAACGTCCGGCTGGGGCTCTGGGTCCCGTCGCCGCGGCGGGTCCGGCACCTGGCCGAGCTCGGCCTGATCGGCTCCGCCAAGAACATCGTCGGCCGGCTGCGCCGCTGGTGGCAGCGGCTGAAGAACCGCCCGAGCGGCTACTACCTCGTGAACGAGATGGCCAGCCGCCTCGACGCGAGCGGCCCCTACGTCAACCTGAGCGACGGCGGTCACCTGGAGAACACCGGCGCCTACGAGCTGCTGCGCCGCCGCTGCCGGTTCATCGTGATCTCCGACGCCGAGTCCGACCCCGCCATGCACTTCGGCTCGCTGGCGGCGCTCATGCGCTTCGCGTCGATCGACCTGGGGGTGGAGATCGAGATCGACCTCGAGCCGCTGCGGCTGCGCAAGGCCGGGACCTCGAAGGGACACTGGGCCGTCGGCACCATCCACTATCCGGCGCGGGACGGAGGCGCCGACGGAGAGACCGGCCACCTGCTCTACGTCAAGGCTTCGGTCGACGGCGGCGAGAGCGAGATCATCCGCGAGTACCGGGCCCGCCACCCCGACTTCCCGCAGGAGTCGACGGCCGACCAGGTGTTCGAAGAGGACCAGTTCGAGGCGTACCGGGCGCTCGGCCATCACATCGGAGAAGGACTCTTCGGCAGCGAGGGCGCCGGCCCCCTGGACGGCCACGCCGATCTCGGAAGCTGGTTTGCGGCGCTCGGCCGGTCGAAGTCCGCCGAGACTCCGGCCGCCGGCAAGTCGGCGCCGGGATAGAGTGGTCGCGCCGTCGAGCGTCGAGCATCCGATCATCCCCGCCGGTAAACTCGCCGGCCGCCGGCCCGTATGGAACCTGCGGACCCCGTTCGCACACCCGTCACGAAAGGAGATCCGAGAATGAGAGTACAGAGAATCGCCGTCCTCTTCGCCGTCGCGCTGCTGGTCGCGACCGCCGCGCCGATGCTCGCCGACAGCCACGAGGGCGGCCCCGGCGCCGCCTACGGCCGCAACCTGGAGTTCGTCGGCGGCCGCGCGGCCCAGCTCGCCGAGGCCATCCCGGCCGACAAGTACGGCTGGCGGCCGATGGAGGGCGTGCGCTCGGTGAGCGAGGCGATCATGCACATCGCCGGCGCCAACTACTTCTTCGCCGGCCGCATGGGCACTCCGGCGCCCGAGGGCGTCGACCCGCGGGCCATGGAGAAGATCACCGACAAGGCCGAGTGCGTCGCCGCGCTCAAGAAGTCGAACGAGCATCTGGCCAAGGCGTTCGCGGCGGTCCAGGACCCGAAGGCCAAGACCGACATCTTCGGCCGCGAGGGCACGGTCGAGGACATGATGCTGATCGCCATCGGCCACGTCCACGAGCACTTCGGGCAGCTCATCGCTTACGCCCGGTCGAATCAGGTCGTGCCGCCCTGGTCGCAGTCGGCCCAGTAGCGCCTCACCCGCGGGGGGGCGCATCAAAGCGGTAGCGCCCCCACCCGTGGGGGGCGCATCTGATCAGACCGCCCGGCA
>JBFJMD010000377.1:0-2506 GCA_041634115.1 Thermoanaerobaculia bacterium
GCCGAAGTTGATCTTGCCGCCGCCCGTGTCCGCCAGCCAGCCGCCGCCGGTCGCCTTGTCCACGGCCTCGCTTCCGTCGCCGTCGTCCGGCAGGTGGGGGCGCAGCACGAAGAGCTCGCCGCCGTCGATCTGGCTCAGCGCCACGACGCCGCTCTCGAAGAAGAAATAGCCGCTCCAGACGCCGGCGAAGACGGGCGCGTCGGCGTCCGGTGGGAAGGTGTCGAAGAAGGCGATCTCCGACAGGTTGCCGTTGGCGATGTCGGCGGCGTCGAGCACCCGGTAGCCGGCCGTGTAGTTGGCCTGGTGCAGGAAGCGGCCCCGGAAGTACATGTTGTGGTCGATCGCTCCGGTCGCCCCGACGTGGGTGCCGAGGAAGATCGGGTTGTCGAGGTCGCGCACGTCCCACATGTAGGTGTGGGTGTTGTGGGGGCTGCCGGCGGTGGTGGCGTTCAGCTCGTCGAGCTCGTCGTTCGAGCCGACGTGGGCGTGGTCGTCGGTGAACCACCCCTGGTGGACGTAGCCCAGGCCCGGGTAGGTCAGATTTCCGGCCACGAGCGCGGGCGCGCCCGGGTCGCTCATGTCGAAGATCGAGAACTGGTCCTCCATGAAGGCGAGACAGATCTCCTTGCCCTGGTGCTCCGCGTCGGGTCCGCGGTAGACGGCGCACTGGGCGTCGTGGACGGCGCCCGGGAGACCGCTGTTGAAGCAGCCGAGAAAGACCGGAGCGAGCGGATCGGCGGAGAGGTCGAGCATGTGGAACTCGGCGCCGCAGGTGTCGCTCGCCACGGCGGCGGCGAAGCCGGTCTCCTCGTCGATGACGAAGTTGTGGGCCTCGTCGAAGCCGTCGTAGATCGCGTCGTCGGTGAACACCGCCAGCGGCCCGGCGCCGCGCAGCCGGGTCAAGTCGAAGATCTGGAGGCCGTGCTCGCCGGGGCCGGAAGGGGGAGGATTCGGATCGGGAGTCTCCGGACTGAAGTCGCCGACGATGTAGACGTGGTCGTTGTAGACCTTGAGGTCGCGCCAGAGGAAGTTGGTGACCGGCGCCGGCAGGTGGCCGACGAAGACGGGGTTGGTGGGCTCGGTTACATCGATGAAGGCGACGGCGTCGCTCAAACCCTGGATCGCGTACTCGCGCCCGGTCTCGGGGTCGGTCCAGCCCCACATGTCGGAGCCCGTGCTCGGGTTGGTGGAGCCGGCGACGATCTCGCCGCTCGGCACGATCGCCAGCAGGTCCACGTTCTCGCACGCGTAGGGCCCGGCGAAGCCGGCGACGCAGGGGATGCCCTGGGCGGCGAGCGGCGTCGAGGCGAGGCCGGCGGCGAGCGCGAGCGCCGCGGCGAACGGAAGTGCCTTCTTCATGGTCGTCCTTTCTCGCATCGGGAATCTGCGAAAGGGTGACGGGGCTGCGCCCTGGTATCGGAGCTGCCAGCCATGCTGGGGCATTCCTCGCACCGGTCCAATAGGGAGAACTCCCCAGGCTCGGCGGGGAAGATCCACCACGGCGTCGCGCCGAGCGGGGCGCGTGAGCCGGGCCGACCGGAACGCTCGGAAGCGGCTTCTTGACTTGCGCGCGGGCGGTTGGTAGTTTGCCGAAGTCAAAGAACCAAATGTGAAGCGCCCCGGGGCAGGCCTGGGCGCCGCTTCCGCTCAACCGCGGGGGCCCGGTCGTGGGACCCCGCGACGACCCGAAGGAGACCTTGATGATCGAACGCAGACGCGGAAGGATTTTCTGGATTCTCGGGCTGCTCGTCGCGCTGGTGGTCGGCCTCTCGTTGCCGGCCGTGGCGCAGGAGGGAGCGGAGGAAGGGGCGGAGGCGGCATCGGAGGGCGAGACCGAAGAGGCGGCGACGGAGGAGACCAAGCAGGCGACGGAGTTCGCCGACGTCATCGTCGTCACCGGCACTCGCACGGAGGGCCGGTCGGTCACCCAGTCGATGGTGCCGATCGACGTGATCAGGGTGGACGACTTCGTCAACCAGGGCGAGACCGACGTCAGCACACTGCTGCGCAACGTCGCCCCCTCCTACAACGTCAACACCCAGCCGATCAGCGACGCGGCCACGGTCGTGCGGCCGGCGAACCTGCGCAACCTGGCGCCGGACCACACCCTGGTGCTGATCAACAACAAGCGCCGCCACCGCGCCGCGGTCATCTACTGGCTCGGCAACGGCGTCGCCGACGGCGCGCAGGGTCCGGACATCTCGGCGATCCCGGCGATCGCGCTGCGGCAGGCCGAGGTGCTTCGCGACGGCGCCTCCGCGCAGTACGGCTCGGACGCCATCGCCGGCGTGATGAACTTCATGCTGAAGGACGACAGGAGCGGCGGCAGCGTCGAGGTCCGGAGCGGCACGTACACCGCCGGCGACGGCAACATGTGGTCGGCCGCCGCCAACTTCGGCTTCCCGCTGGGCGAGAACGGCTTCTTCAACCTGACCGTCGAGGGCGGCGCCAGCGATCCGACCGACCGCAGCGTCCAGCGCGACGACGCCGCCGCGCTGACCGCGGC
>JBFJMD010000378.1:0-2434 GCA_041634115.1 Thermoanaerobaculia bacterium
AAATCGCCGTCCGCGTCCCGCTGCAGGGTCGTGCGGGCGTTGAACTCGAACTCGGGGTCGAGCACCGGTCCGCGATAGAAGAAGTCGGAGATCGTCTCGTTCTCCAGGTAGCTGGCGTTCCAGTAGAGGTCGACGCTGTCGCTGACGTCGAGGCCGGAGTTGAGGAACAGCTTCCAGACCTCCACGTCGGGGTCGCCCCAGCGCTGCCCGAAGCCGTTCAACGGCGTCCGGTCCGCGCCGACGACGCTGGCCACGAACGCCGCGTCGGGGCGCGGGACGCCGCGCGAAGTGATGTCCGAGGTCGAGTACTCGAAGGTGGCGTTCAGGAACCCGTCCGGGCCCAGGCCGAAGCCGGCGTTGCCGCTGAAGGTGCTGCGGGCGCCGTCCCCCTCGAAGTACTCGCCGGTCTGCAGGGTGAAGGAGAGGCCCTCGCGGGCGTCCTTCAAGATCACGTTGATCACGCCGGCGATCGCGTCCGAACCGTACTGGGCCGAGGCCCCGTCCCGCAGGACCTCGACGCGCTCGATGGCCGCCGCCGGCAGGGTCGAGAAGTCCACCGCCTGGGCTCCCTGGTTGACCGTCCCCAGCGGCGCGAGCTGCAGGTTGACCAGCGCCGAGCGATGCCGGCGCGCGCCGTTGACCAGCACCAGCGTGTGGTCCGGCGAGAGGTTGCGCAGGGTCACCGGGCGGATGAACGCCGTGCCGTCCGCGATCGGGAAGCGCTGCGTGTTGAAGGAGGGCGCGATCCGGGCGATCCCGTCGGTCAGGTCGAAGCTGGCCTGGTCGGTGATGGTCTCGGTGGGCAGCACGTCCACCGGCGACAGGGTCTCGGTGGGGTCGAGGCCCACCTTGCGGGTCCCGGTGACGACGATCCGCTCGGCGAATTCGGCGGGCGCCGGCTCTTTCGCCTCTTCGGCCGTCTCCTCGCCGGCCGGCTCTTCCTGCTGCGAGACGGCGGCCGAGGGCATCAGTGCGATCCACACGGCGAAGGTGCAGGCGAACGCTACAAGACTGGGCGAGAGGCGCTTTCGATCGGCCATGGCTAACCCCCTTCTTCTTGTCTTCGAGGCCCCGTCGGGACCCGCTTCGGGCTACCGTCGGCAGGGCGGGAGCGGGCGCTTCGCCCTCTCCCCCACCGCCGCGTGGAGCGTCTGGAAAATCCTCGGGACGCAACCGGCCCAATAGACATCAGAGTGCGGTGGATTCTGCCACGGATTCGCGCTCTCGGCAAGGCGCCGGCGGCGCCGGAGGGATTCCGGGCGGCTTCCGGGCGGCCGGGACGGGCGCGGCCCGGGGTTCCGCCAGGCTACGCCGATTCTCCGGCGAGGAGTTTGCGGTAGGATCTCGACAGTTCAGAAGAGCGAGTCTCGGGTGGGCAGCAACCTGACCGACGGTGCTGACGGGGCCACCGAAACCACGAGGAGGGCAGTCATGTTGCTGAGACGAACCGCGGTCCAGGCAGTCGGCTGCGTCCTGCTGTTCCTTTCGTCGGCCGCAGCGCTTTCGCAGGCCACGGCGGCGACGGACGCCGAGATCGAATCCTGCTTCGCCAGCGGCAAGATCTTCAAGGTCAGGGAGAAGCTCATCGGGGTCACGAAGCCGGTCAAGGTCGAGGTCGACTGCGGCGGAGGAAAGCGCGCGGCCGTCTTCAAGTTCGTCGACGAGCACAAGCGGGGCGCCACCAAGCTGGCGAGCGGCGCAACGGAGTTCAACTTCTCCGACAGCTACCTCTACGAGCGCGCCGCCTACCTGCTGGACAGGCAGCTGGGGCTCGACATGGTGCCGGTGGCCGTCAAGCGGCGCTATCAGAGGAACGACGGAGTCCTGATCGACTGGATCCCGGACGCCGTCCACGAGGACCGCGTGTCGAGGCGATTCAGCGGTCCCGAGATCGCGTCGCTCCACCGCCAGAAGTCGCGCATGCAACTGTTCGACTCGCTGATCTACAACGTCGACCGCCGGGCGGAGAACATGCTGATCGACGAGTCGACGGCCAGGCTCCACCTGATCGATCATTCGCGCGCCTTCCGCGAGAAAGCGGAGCTCCGGAAGGAGTTCGCGGAGGGGCGGGTCTGGCTGTCGCGAGAGCTCTACGACAACCTGGTCGCCCTGAGCGAGGAGGGCCTGGCGGAACTGTCGGACGGCCTGATCTCGAACTCGCAGTTGAAGGCCCTGCTCGAGCGTCGCGATCTCATCATCGCCAAGATCGACCGGGACCGAAACGAGTACGGAGACGAATCCGTCTTGATCGACGGGGACGGATAGCCCACCCTCTCCGCTCCTGTCTCGAACCTCGAGCGAGGTCGAAATGAAGAAGCTGATTCTGGCAGGGCTCGGCGCGGTCGCGGTGGCGACGCTGTTCGCCACACCCGCACGCGCCGCCTACACTTGCGGCACCGGCTGGACGCTCTACCGGGCGCCCAGCGGCATTCGC
>JBFJMD010000379.1:0-2332 GCA_041634115.1 Thermoanaerobaculia bacterium
GCAGGGTGAACTCGTAGACGTAGGTCTCGCCCGGCCGGATGTGCGGCTGCGAGAGCCCGCCGACGCCGTCCATGCCGCTCGGCAGCAGGATGCCGTGCCAGTGGATCGAGGTGTGCTCCGGCAGCCGGTTGGTGACGTAGATCCGCACCCGGTCGCCCTCCACCGCCTCGATCGTCGGCCCGGGGCTGGTGCCGTTGTAGCCCCAGCACTTGACCGTCATGCCGGGCGCGAACTCGCGCTCCACCGGCTCGGCGACCAGGTGGAACTCCTTGACCCCGTCGCGCATCCGCCAGGGGAGGCTCCAGCCGTTGGGGGTCACGACCGAGCCGCGGGGACCGGCGGTCGCGAGGGGCGCCGGCCGCGGGTCCGGCGGCTCGCCGTGGAGGTGCTTCTCGGGAGGCGGCGGGTCGGCCGGGGGACCGACTTTCGGCGGATGGTCGTGGTGCTGTGCCAGCGCGGCGCGGCTCGAGGCGGCGGCGGCGAGCGCGACGCTCGTCGACTTGATCAGATCTCTTCGTGTCCACATCTCAGCGGCCCCCCTCGTGGTGGTCGTGGCTCGTATCCGGCTCGGGTCGGCCTTCGGGCTCGGGCTCCGGCGCCGCGGGCCAGCGGCCTCCGACCGCGCGCTCGAGCCGGGCGCGGGTCACCCAGTAGTCGCGCACGGTGTCGACGTAGTGCTCGTAGGCGTCGTACTCCTTCTTGCGCGTTTCGAGCAGCTCGAACACGCCAGCCAGCATGTAGTTGTAGTCGAGCTGGGTCAGGCGGACGATCTCTTCGCGCAGCGGGATGACGACCTCGCGGTAGTGGGCCGCCCGCTCGCGCAGCAGGAGCTGGCGGTCGCGGAGCTCCCGGACCTCGGAGCGGATCTCGACCGCCAGCGCCGCCAGGCGCCGCTCGCTCTGCCTGAGCTCGGAGGCCATCCGCGCCAGGCGCGCCCGGCGGCGGTCGAAGATCGGCAGCTCGACGTGGATCTCCGGGCCCAGCACGCTGCCGCCGTCGGGTTCTCGCTCGTACGACGCGCCCAGCTCGGCGACCGCCAGCCCCCGCCACCTGCGGGTGATGCCCAGCGCCTCGGCCCGCAGCTCCACCTCCTTGCCGGCGGCGGCGAGATCGAGCCGCTGGTCGACCGCCGCCGACTCGAGGGCCTCGAGCGGGAGCTCCTCCGCCGGGAGGTCCGGCAGCCGCGGCACGGCGCGCCACGCCGCCCGCTCTCCCGAGAGGCCCATCTGGCGGGTCAGCGCCTCGCGCGCCGAGATCCGCTCGGACTCGGCGCGGCTGCGCTCCAGGCGCGCGCTCTCGAAGAGATCCCGCTCGCGGGCCACGTCGAGGGCGCTGGCGTTGCCCGCCGCGCGCAGCCGCAGCGCCATCTCGTGGGAGGACTCGGCGGCCTCGGCGATCAATCCCCGGATCTCGGCGACCTGGCCGGCCGCGACCGCCCGGTACCAGGCCGCCGCGGTCTCCGCCGCGAGGGCGAGCACCCGGTCGGCGACCTCCAGCCGGACCCTCTCGAACTCCGCCGCCGCCAGCCGCTTGCGCGCCGGGCGGAGCAGCACGTCGAGGAAGTTCTGGACCACGGCGAGCTCCAGGTTGACGCTCCGCGGCGGCGCGCTCGGCGAGCGCGCCGAGGCCGCGAAGACCGGGTTCTGGAGCAGGCCCGCCTGGACCAGGTCGGCCTGGGCGATGCCGAGGCGCTCGTAATCGGCCTGGAGGGACGGGTTCTCGAGCAGCGCGACCTGGACCGCCTGCTCGACTCCGAGCTCTCCTCGCAGTAGCGCGTCGACCGCCGCCGCCACCTCGGCGTCCTCGGCCTCTCCACGGCGCCAGCGCAGCTCCTGGTCGAGCCTGCCGGCGACGAGCTCCTCGACGGCAGGAAAGCCGGCCTCCGGCGGCACGTGGGCGCAGCCCAGGGCGGCGAACGCTCCCGACAGGCCGAGCAGCACCAGCAATCCCGAGAAAGTCCTTTCGCTTCGTCTCATGGTGACCTCCGTCAGGCTTCGATCGGCTCCTTCTCCCCTCCCCGCGCCGCCGGGAAGAGCGGGCCCTTCTCGAGGCTTATCGCCCGCCAGATGAAGTAGACCGCCGGGAAGACCAGCAGCTCCGCCGCGAACGAGGTGAAGACCCCGCCGACCATCGGCGCCGCGATCCGCCGCATGACGTCGGCGCCGGTGCCGGTCGACCAGAGGATCGGCACCAGCGAGAAGAGGACGGTGAGGACGGTCATCATCTTGGGGCGGATGCGCTGCACGGCGCCGTGTTCGACGGCTTCGGCGAGGTCGGCGTAGCTCCTCATGCGCCCCTTGCGCTTCCACTCCTCGTAGGCGAGGTCGAGGTA
>JBFJMD010000380.1:0-2257 GCA_041634115.1 Thermoanaerobaculia bacterium
GACACCGACGTCTGCATCCACCAGTGCGCGCGCGAGTACGCCAACCCCTGCGTGCGCTTCTGCCCGGCCGGGGTCTACGAGATGGTGGACGACGCCGCCTCCCCCACCGGCCGCCGGCTGCAGATCAACTTCAGCAACTGCGTCCACTGCAAGACGTGCGACATCATGGACCCCTACCAGATCATCACCTGGGTGCCGCCCGAGGGCGGCGGCGGTCCCAACTACGGCAAGATGTAGCGAGGCGCCGGCCCGTCCGGCGTCCCCCGGAGGCCCCATGCGGCACCCACGGTCCCTTTCCCCAACCTCCCGCCGGCCCTTCGGCATCCGCGGCCTCGCCCTCCCGGTGCTCCTCGCCGGCCTCGGCCCCGCGGCGTTCTCGCAGGTCACGGAAGCACCCCCCGCGAGCGTGGTCCCGGCGGCGGCGGAGGCCCCGGCCCGGCTGACCTTCGACGTCCTCTTCGGCGACAATCCGGGCGGCCGGCTGCCGCGGATGCTCGAGTGGTCGCCGGACGGCAGCCGTCTCGCCTACCTCTGGAAGGAGGAGGGCGAGGACGTGCTGAAGGCGCTCGATCCGGCGACGGGCGAGACCGCGACCCTCTTCGTGCCGGGCGAGCACACCTTCTCGGTGCCGGCCGAGGACGGCGACGACGCGGAGGAGGAGCGGGGGCTCGAGCTCTCCGCCTACCACTGGGCGCCGGACGGCGGGTCGCTCCTGATCGAGTCGGGAGGGGACCTCTTCCTGTGGAAGATCGCCGACCGGGAGCTCGCCCGCCTGACCGAGACCGAGGCCGATGAAGAGGACCCGAAGTTCTCGCCCGACGGCGGCCGGATCGCCTTCGTGCGCGACGCCGACCTCTGGCTGCTCGACCTCGCGACCGGCGGTGAGCGGGCGCTCACCACCGACGGCGAGGAGGACGCGATCCTCAACGGCAAGACCGACTGGGTCTATTGGGAGGAGATCTGGAACCGCGACTCGACCGGCTACTGGTGGAGCCCGCGGGGCGACAGGATCGCCTACTACCGGTTCGACGAGAGCCCGGTGGCCGCCTATCCGCTGGTCGACTGGTCCAAGACCCCCTATCCCACCGTCCGCTGGCAGAAGTACCCGAAGGCCGGCGAGCCGAACCCGATCGTCCAGGTCGGCGTCGTCGACCTCGCGAGCGGCGAGACGGCCTGGCTCGAGACCGGCGAGGAGACCGACGTCTATCTCGCGCGGGTGGACTGGCTGCCGGCCGGCGACCGGGTGGCCGTCCAGGTCCTCAATCGCGAGCAGAACCGGCTCGACCTGCTCTCCTGCGACCCCGCCGGCGGCGGCTGCGCTTCGCTCCACCGCGAGGAGTGGCCGACCTGGATCAACCTGACGCTCGACCTCCACTTCCTCCCCGACGGCGGCTTCGTCCGCAGCTCGGAGAAGAGCGGCTGGCGGCGGCTCTACCTCCACGGCGCCGACGGCCGCGAGATCCGGCCGCTCTCGCCCGACGGCTGGAGCGTCGACTCCGTCGCCGGGGTGGACGCCGAGGCCGGCGCCGCGCTTTACACCGCCTACCCCACCGGCGAGCTGGGAGCGCTCGGCCGCCGGGTCTTCCGGCAGCCGCTCGCCGCCGGCCCGGCGCGCCCGCTCTCCGGCGCCGAGGGCTGGAGCTCCGCCCGCCCCGCCCCCTCCGGCGCCGCGGGCGGCCACTGGGTACACACCTGGAGCGACGCCGACCGGCCGGCGGCGATGGCGGTCCGCGACGCCGAGGGCCGCGAGGTCGCCCGCCTCCCCTCGGAGCCCCCCGCCGGCTACCGTCCGCAAGAGCTTCCGGAGTGGGAGGTGCTGACGATTCCGGGCCCCGGCGGGCTGCGCCTGCCGGCGGCGCTGCTGCGTCCGGCCGGGCTCGACGAGCGGGACGCCGAGAAGCGCTACCCGGCGATCATGTACCACTACGGCGGCCCCGCCTCGCAGGTGGTGGCCGACCGCTGGAGCGGCCGCGGCCGCGGCCTCTGGCACAAGATGATGGCCCAGCGCGGCTACGCGGTGTTGATGGTGGACAACGCCGCCTCGACCTTCTTCGGCAAGCGGGGCGAGGACCGGCTCCACCGCCGCTTCGGCGAACACAACCTGGCGGCGCAGCTCGCCGGCGTCGAGTACCTGAAAGGCCTGGGCTGGGTGGACGCCGATCGCATCGGGCTCTGGGGCTGGTCCGGGGGCGGCTCCAACACCCTCTATTCGATCTTGAAGAGCCCCGGCACCTGGAGGGCGGCGGTGGCCGGCGCC
>JBFJMD010000381.1:0-2234 GCA_041634115.1 Thermoanaerobaculia bacterium
GCGACCGTGTCGGACCCCATGTGGACGCCGCCGGTGAGCGGGTCGTAGCCGCTCTCCCCCCGCTCGACGCCGCCGACGCCGTAGATCAGCGCCACTTCGCGGCCGCCGCCGGCGCCGCGGGCGCCGCGCCGCCGCCGGGCGTACTCGTCCAGCGGCGTGAGGGCGGCGTCCTCGCCGTGGCGCTCCTCGAGCCCGGCCAGCACCTCGTCCCAGTAGGCGAGCCCGTCCACCAGCCCCGCCTCCCGCGCTTCGGCGCCGAGGTAGGGACCGCGGTCGAACAGCTCCCGCACCCGCTCCTCGGCGAGCCCGCGGCCGGCGGCGACGCCGCGCACGATCTGCGAGAACTGGGAGTCGAGGACCGCCGCGAGCGCCTCCGCGTGGGCCGGGGTGTGACGGGTCTCGGTCAGCGAGTTCATGGCGCTCTTGTACTCGTGGCGCTGGTCCATCCGCGGCTCGAGACCCAGCTTGTCGAAGGTGCCGCGCAAAAAGGAGGTCTCGTAGAGGAGGCCGGTCAGGCCGATGTCGCCCGAGGGCTGGAGATCGACGCGATCAAACGCCGTCGCCAGGAAGTAGGCCCCGTTCCCGGGCCCCCACTCGCCGAAGGTGTCGGCCCAGGCCAGCGTCTCCTTGCCGGAGTCCGCGAACCGGCGCACCGCCGCCCGCAATTCCTGCAGCGTGGCGAGCCCGACCGGGGCCGAGCCGACCCGCGCCACGAGAGCGACCACGCTTTCGTCCTCGGCGGCCCGCTCCAGCGTCTCCACCACCTCGCGCAGCAGCAGGAGATCGAAGCCGAAGGCCTTGGCGAAGGGGTCTTCCGGCACGTACTCGGGATAGGGCCGGGTGAGGTCGAGCTCGAGGATCTTGCGCCCCGCGGGCGGGCCGCCGCCGTCGAGCATCAGCAGCGCGGCGAGCGCCCCCACCACCGCGACGAGCAGGAGCAGAGCGACCACGATCCACAGGGCTTTTCCGGCTGAGCGACTCATCTTGCGTTCCTCCGCCGGCGAGCTTACCCTCTCGGGTGACGATGTGGCGCGAGCGAGCCGTGCGCTCGATCCTGGTCGAGGACGTGGCGGGCCTGCGCCCGCGCGCGCCCGCCGCGCAAGGCGATCCCGACCCGGGCAACGCCGATTCCGCCGCGGCCGGCGAGCGGGCGCTCGCGAAGGCCGTCCGCCGCAGCGTCATCGTCGTGGCGCTGGACTGGATCGCGATCGCCATCCTCTTCGTGGTCCGCGACCTGGACTTCCGCTTCCTCGACCTGGGGCCGACCGAGGACGCCATCTTCACCCTCGGGGTGCTGGCGGTCGCGGCCCACTCCGGCTTCCGGCTGGGGCAGCTCGAGAAGCTGCGCGCCGTCGCCCGCGCCTGCCGCGAGCTGGCCGAGAGGACTTGACAACCTTGCCCGCCCGGTTCAGGGTTGGTACCATCTGGCGACTCGAAAATTCACCCCACGGCGAATCCCGCTGCCCCGGGGGTCCGGGATCCTCGCCCAGGAGGCAATCATGTTTCCACGCAAGGGTCTTCTCGTTCTCTTGGTGATGCTCTCGGTCTGCGCGGCGCCGGCCGCTGCCCAGGAACCCGACGAAGGGGCCAGCGGCGCCGAGGCCGGCGTCGAGGTCAAGGACGTCATCGTCGTGACCGCGTCGCGGACCGAGCAGCCGCTGCACGAGGTGCCGGCGGCGATCACCGTGCTCTCGGCGGAGGATCTCGCCCAGATCCCGGCCGACGACTACGGCGACTTCCTGCGCAACGTCCCGGGCCTCAACGTCTCGCAGATGAGCGCCCGCGACATCCAGATCACCGGCCGCGGCGCCACCAACAGCCTGGCGACCAGCGAGCTGGTGCTGCTCGACAACCGGACCCTGTACCTCGACTTCTTCGGCTTCGTGATGTGGGACTTCGTGCCGCTCGACGCCAAGGAGATCAAGCAGATCGAGGTGGTGCGGGGGCCCGGCAGCGCGGTCTGGGGCGCCAACGCCATGAGCGGGGTGATCAACCTGATCACCAAGCGGCCGCGCGAGATGCAGGGCACCACGCTCACCGTCGGCGGCGGCGAGCTGGGGACGCTCTACGGCAGCCTCACCCACGCCGCGGCGGGCGACAAGAGCGGCTACAAGTTGTCGGCCAGCTACTACGAGCAGGACCCCTACGACCGGCCGACCGGGATCATCGCGGGCACCCGGGGACCGGGCAACCCGAACGGCACCCCCTATCCGCCGTTCCAGAACAAGGGCACC
>JBFJMD010000382.1:0-2144 GCA_041634115.1 Thermoanaerobaculia bacterium
CCGCGCACCCTGAGCGTCAGCGTCAACGGCCGCGGCTGGGGCAGGGAGACGACGTTGAGCCGGATCTCGCGATTGCCTGGACCGGTTCTCCAGACGATTCCTCTGCGTCGCTGCGGGATCAGCTCGTAGCCCTCTTCCAGCAGGACCTTCACCTTGCCGAGGTCCCTGTCGGTTCGGAGCACGATGCAGTCGCCGAGCTCCGACTGCGAGCCGAGCATGCCGTCCACGCGGGCCAGGACGCTCCGGTAGTAGGCGGACGACTGGGACGAGAAGTACGCGATGCGGGGGAGGGTCGCGACGTTGACCGCGATGAGAGCGACGAGACCTCCCGTCACGGCCAGGTGGCGCCGGCGCGCGCCGCCGACAAGCGTGGCCAACCCGTGGCCCGCGAGCGGCAGCAGAAGCGCGAGGATGGGATGGCTCATGCGCGGATCGCTCCAGGTCAGCGCCGGCGACAGCATGCTCGCCGCCCCGGCCACCAGCAGCAGCACCTTGTCGCTCGCCCTCGGGCCCCTGGCGAGCAGACCGAGGCAGCTCAAGCCGACGAAGCCCAGATAGCTCGCGACGAGCAGCAGAACGATCGACCATGCGGCGGCGAGCGGCAGCGGGGGATAGACGACGGACAGGAGGTGGCGCAGAGCGTCGTTGTCGACGGTCCAGAGAAGCCTCACCCTCTTGATCATCCTCCCCAGGAACTCCACAGGATGCTGCCGCGCCTGCTCGAGCAGCAGCTTGCGCGCCGCCGCTTCGGGCTCGAGCTGGTGGGCCTGCGCGTACTCGGCGAGTCGAGCTTTCAGCCTGGGGCCGGAGTCGGTCTGCCAGGGGTCGTTGTCCGAGAGCAGATAGTAGCCCGTCACCGTGGAGAGCAGGACGAAACGGCCTTCCCTCTGCTTGAGGACGGACTGCCAGGGCGCCAGGGTGGCGACCATCACCACGGCCATGATGCAGGGATAGACGACCCTGGCTCGCACCCCCTTGAGGACCAGGACGGGCCAAACGGGAAGGATCGCCAGGAAAGGAAGGGCCGCCGTGCGCGAGAGGGCGGCGAGGGCGATGCACCCGCCGGCGGCCGCGGCGAGCAGGGATCGCCTGACGCTCGAGGTCGCGGTGGGCAACGTCAGAGTCGCCGCGACGGCGAGCAGCAGGAAGAACAGGTACGTCGTCTCGGAGAAGAGGTAGTGAGAGAAGAAGATGAAGCTCGGGTGGACGGCGTGAATCACCGCCGCCCACAGCGCCGCGCGCCGGCCTGCGATGCGCCGCGTCAGGAAGTAGACGACCAGGGTCGTCAGCGAGCCGAGGACGACCACCGTCGCACGCGCGGCGCCGACGGTCGGGCCGGCCACGGCCATGCCGATTCCGAGCGCCAACGGGTGGGCCGGAGGCCACACCCCGCGGAAGTAGGCGCGGTGGAGCTGGCCGCGGTGCGGGGTCTCGCCCTCGAGCAGGCTGTCGATGATCTTCTCGAAGGCGACGGCTCGGTGGAAGTACGGGCCCTCGTCGTAGATCAGGGGGACCTCGGCCCCGACGACCAGCCAACCGGCGCCGGCTCGGACGACGAATGACAGCAGCAGGCACAGGAGCCAGGCAATCTCCGGGCGTCGCTTCGCCCGAGTGGCGTCCGCGGCCGCCTGGCGCCGTCGCGTCCCCGTGTCACTCACGGCGTGGCCGCGCGGGATTCCATCCGGAGGGACGGCATGTCGTTCGTCGGCAAGGTCGTGGAGATCCTGGTTTGCGAGCCCAAAAGCGTGGACTTACAATACCGGATCGACACGAGAGGCCGACGGGAATCGTCGCCGGGGAGGCCAGGCATGTCATTCTCGCTGTTCTTCGCCATCCTCACCGTGCTCTGCATGGTCTACTTTCTCGTCTTGACGCGGCGCTCGGCCCTGCGGCGGCTCTTCGTCATCGCGTTCTTCGGCAGCGGCCTCGCGCTGATCCTCAACCCGGACTGGGCGAACGAGATCGCCCACTGGGCGGGCGTCGGCCGGGGCGCCGATCTCGTCCTCTACCTTTCGACCCTGTTCCTGTTCCTCCTGGCTTTCAACATCTACCTGCGCGTCCTCAAGATGGAAGATACCCTCGGGCTGATCGTCCGCGAAATGGCGCTGCGCCACCCGGTCCGCGAGGAGGGTCGCGGCAGCGCG
>JBFJMD010000383.1:0-2090 GCA_041634115.1 Thermoanaerobaculia bacterium
GCCCTTCGAGGTCGAGGCCGAGTCGCTCGAGGCGCGGGCGATCTGCCACGAGATCGACCACCTGGACGGCGTGCTCTTCGTGGACCGGCTGCGGGGATTGAAGAAAGAGAAGGCGCGGCGCGCCCTCAGGCGGCTCGCGCGCGAGATGGAGGCGCCGGTGTGAGCGGCTCCTGGCGCCGGCGGCTCGGCCGGGGGCTCGCGAAGGGCTCAGCGCGGGCGCTCGCGATCGGCCTGGTCCTGGCTCTGGGCCTGGGCCTGACCCTGGCGGCGCTGGGTTCGGTCGCCTGCGGCGGGGGAGGCGGGGGCGGCCCAACCCAGCCGCCCGGACCGCCGCCGCCGCCTCCGCCCCCGCCGCCGCCGGAGACCGGCGTCTTCTTCGAGCCCGACGGCGCCCCGGCGGACGCGACCATCTACCTCGCGGCCGAGGACGTCACCCCGCTCGCCGGGCCCTTCCTGCTGCGGGTCGAGGTCGAGGAGATCGAGGACCTCTACGGCCTCGCGTTCGACCTGCGCTTCCCCTCGGACCTGGTCCGCTGGGAGGAGGGCGGCACCGTCGAGGGGGACTTCCTGTCCGAGTCGGGCGACGTCGAGACCAGCCTGCTCGTCGACCGCGACACCGCCGGCAACCTGATCGTCGGGCTGACCCGGCTCGGCGACGTCGGCGGTGCCAGCGGCAGTGGTACCCTGGTGACCCTGGAGTTCGCCGTCCGCAACGTCGAGGACCGCGGCCGGTTCCGCTTCCGCGCCGAGGACGCCTACAACCCGGACGGATCGAAAAAGCCCGAGACCGCCTGGCTCGAGGCCGCGATCGAGATCAGGCGTTGAGCGCCGAGCCCGCCGCGCCCCGGCCGGTGCTCTACAACACCGAGAGCCGGCGACCGGAGCCGTTGGCGGCGGGCGGGCGCGGCGAGCTGCGCATCTACACCTGCGGCCCGACCGTCTACAACCACGCCCACATCGGCAACCTGCGGACCTTCCTGTTCGAGGACGTGCTGCGGCGCGCGCTCGGCTATCTCGGCTACCAAGTCGTCCAGGTCATGAACCTGACCGACGTGGACGACAAGACGATCGAGGGCGCCCGCGCGGCCGGGGTCTCCCTCGACGAGTTCACCGCCCCCTTCATCGAGTCCTTCTTCCGCGACCTCGACACCCTGCACGTCGCGCGCGCCGAGCACTACCCGCGGGCGACCCGCCACATCCCCGAGATGGTGTCGCTGATCGAGAAGCTGGTGGAAAACGGCGTCGCCTACGAGAGCGAGGGCTCGATCTTCTTCCGGATCGCGTCCGATCCCGACTACGGACGGCTCTCCCGCTTCGACCTCTCCCAGGTCCGCCGCGGCGAGCGCGTCGCCGACGACACCTACGACAAGGAGGACGTGCGCGACTTCGTGCTCTGGAAGGGCGCCAAGCCGGGCGAGCCCTCCTGGGACTCCCCCTGGGGCCCGGGCCGGCCGGGCTGGCACATCGAGTGCTCCGCGATGAGCATGAAGTACCTGGGCGAGACCTTCGACGTCCACTGCGGCGGCGTCGACAACATCTTCCCCCACCACGAGAACGAGATCGCCCAGAGCGAGTCCGCCACCGGCAGGCCGTTCGTGCGCCACTGGCTCCACGCCGAGCACCTGATCGTCGACGGCGAGAAGATGTCGAAGTCGCTCGGCAACCAGTACACGCTCTCCGAGCTGCTCGAGCGCGGCCTCTCGCCGCGGGCGATCCGCTACCTGATGGTCTCCGTCCATTACCGCAAGAAGCTCAACTTCACCTTCGCGGCGGTGGACGACGCGGCCGCGGCGCTGCGCCGGATCGACGAGATGCGCTTCCGGCTGGCGCACGCGGCGGAGGGGGGTGGGGCGGCGGCGTCCTCGGAACCTGCGGACGGGGCTCCGGGCGAGGAAGCGGGGGCACCGGGAGCCGGCAGTGCGGAGGAGGCCGCCGAAGCCGGGCGAGATGCGGCGGGGCGGAGAATCGAATCGCTGGACGGTGCACAAGCGGCGAGCGCAGGCGCGAGATCCGCGGGCGATCGACCGGGCTCGGTGCCTGCCGCCATCGAGGAGGCGCGCACCGCGTTCGCCGCGGCGCTCGCCGACGAC
>JBFJMD010000384.1:0-2055 GCA_041634115.1 Thermoanaerobaculia bacterium
CGTGCAGCATCCCGGGCAGGTTCACGTCGTCCACGAAGAGCGCCCGCCCGGTCAGGAGCCGGGGGTCCTCGTTGCGCGGGATCCTCTGGCCGAAGAAGCGGGTGGTCATGGGACGCGATGATTGTAGCCCGGTCGGCGAGTGGACAAGTTCATTGGCGCCGGGCGGCGTGGGGGCGATACTGTCCGGAGCCGTCTCCGGGCGCGGAGCCGGCAGCCCCGGGGAGGACCCGAAATGAGAATCGACTTCAGGAAACCCGTCGTCGTTCTGATGCTGGGCCTGGTCGTCGGCGCCGCGGTGGGCGCCTTCGCCGCCTGGCGCCTGGCCGCGTGCCGCGCGGACCGCGAGATGCTCGAAACCCGGCTGCTCTATCTCATGGCCGTCAAGGACGGGCTCGAGCGGATCGCGGCGTCCTCGCCGCAGGCCCCCGGCACGACGGACCGCGAAACAGAGCCGCTCGACCGGGCCCTGGTCCAATCCATCGTCGAGTCGGAGCGCCTGACGGCCCGCGGCGCGCGCCTCGACGAGCCCTGGGCCAGCGTCTACCCCTTCGCCCGCGAGGTCGAAGCGCTGGTCGCCGGCCGCGGCCTCGACCGGGAGATCGCCGAGAAATTCTGGCTCACCGCCCGCCGCCTAGCGGGCGAAGCGACCTGAGCTCCCGATTCTCGCAGGGCTCCTCGCGGGTCCCGCTCCCGGGCGGCGAGACGCTCCCGGCGAAGCGCCGGCGAGGCTGCTAGTCTCGGGTCTGCCGATGGAAGAGCGCGAGATCTCCGACGGCCCCCGGCCGGGCGCCGAATTCCGGGTCCAGGCGATCCACCCGGCCTCGCCGTTCACGCCGGCCAACCTGCTCAGCCTGTTCTTCCGGCCGACCCAGTTCTTCTCCTCCGAGATCGCGCTCGGCAGGACGCCCTTCGTCCTGGGCGTCACCTGGGTCGTGGGGATCGCCTACGCCCTCGGGCGGATCGACCAGGAGCTGCTGCGGGCCGAGTTCGAGCGTGCCCGACCCTACTGGGCGAGTTTCGGCCACCTCCTGACCGACTCCTGGCTGAGCTTCTGGCCGATCCTTCTCGTCTACGGAGCGCTCTCGGCGCTGGCGATCTGGTACTTCGGCGGCTGGTGGTACAAGGTCCGGGTGCGCTGGTCGGGAGATCCGGCGCCCGATCCGGGGACCGCGAGGATCGTCTACATCTACGCTTCGTTCGTCGCCGCGGCGCCCACTTTCGTCGCCCTCCTCGGACAGACCCTCCTCTACGCCAATTACGGCGAGGCCTACGCGGCCGAAGAGCTCTGGCCGACCCTGTTGCTGGTGTTCCCGTTCTGGGGGTGCATCGTCAGCTACCGGGGCGTGACGGCGGTCTTCGAAGTCGTCAGGAAACGGGCCCTGGTCTGGTTCGTGATCCTCCCGTTTCTCGTCTACCTGCTCGCCTTCGGACTGCTGGGCGTCGCTCTTGCCTGGCTGGAGCGTCAGTGAAGGTCCGCTAGCCCTTCTCTTCCTTCACGAACGCCACGATCCGCGCGAAGGCCGCCTCGCCGCCCTTGAAGCGGAAGGGGAAGCAGCCGAGCCAGACCTTCTGATCGAGCACCTCGTCGATCTGCCCGCCGACGTTCTCCGCGTGGAAGACGCCGTGCGGGAAGAGCTTGATGTGCATGCACTGGTAGTCCTCGGGCCAGGGGAAGGCCTCGTCCATCGACATGCCGACGGCGGCCTCGACCTCCGGGATCAGGTCCGGCCGCGCCTTGCGCACGTTGGTGTTGAACGGGTGGTCGGCGGCGATCGCGTCCACCCCGAGCCAGCGGACGCCGCGGTCGAGGATCCACTCGCAGAACTCCCCCTGCGGCCCGGGGTGCTTCAGGAAGCAGCGCGGCAGGTCGGGGAGCACGTCGTTGTGCACCTTGTACCAGTCCTCGTTGTAGTAGTGGTGATAACCGGTGTGGATGATGAGGATGTCGCCGCGCTCGATCTTGATCCCGGTCTTCTTCTCCCACTCCTCGAAGTGCTTGGGCCCGTAGATCTGGTAGTCGCCGACCCCGAACTGCGAGACGTCCACGATGCAGGC
>JBFJMD010000385.1:0-2007 GCA_041634115.1 Thermoanaerobaculia bacterium
GGGCCACCTCGAGATCGAGGAGCTCCGGAGCGTGCAGCGAGACCTCGGGCGCGCCGATTCGCGAGGCCACCTCGCGGCCGGCCGCGGTGTGAAGCACCAGCTCCAGGACGGCCGAGGCGTCGAGGACGATCAACGCCGGTCCCGTTCACGGCGGATGACCTCGGCCGCCGATTCCTTCAGCTCGAGCTCCGGCAGCTTCGCGATCCTCTCGAGCAGCTCCCGGCGGGTCGGCCGGGCGAGGCTCTTTTCCAGCTCGCGCAGGATGAACTTGGACATCGACATGCCGGCGAGTGCGGCCCGGGCCTTGACTCTGCGATGGAGCTCCTCCGGCACGTTGCGGATCTGGATCATGGTCGATGACATGAAAAAAGCTTATTTTCATCGCTTCTTCATGTCAAGGAGCTCGCCCGAGCCTCCTCGAGCCTTCGAGCGTGCTCAGTCGAACCAGACGAAAAACCGAGGCGGATTCGCTTCGTGAGCCGCGCGGAGACCGAGCCACCCGTTCAGCCGGAGGTCGGCGTGCCGGCTTCCACGGTCCGCTCGAGCGCCAGCTCCCCGAGCCGGGAGCCGGGCTCGGCAAAGACGTAGAGGAAGTACTTGGCGCGGCGCGGCAGCTCGACCTCGGCGGCGCCGGGGACCGGCTGCTCGGAGATCGTCTCGTTCTCGCGGGTGACGACGTTCATCCAGCCCTGGACCGGCCCGTCGGGCCCGCCGAGCTCGACCCGGTAGCGGCCGCGCTCGAAGTGCCCCTTGAAGACCGCGAACTGGGTGTTGCGGGCGAAGCGGATCGGCCCGCCGGCGCGCGCCGGCGCGATCGCCGGGTCGGAGAAAAAGCCCGCCTCCGCCGCCGCGAAGCGTCGCCCGGTCGCCCACTCGATCGGCTCCGGGTCCACCCGGTAGATCTCCAGCCAGGGTCCGGTGCGCAGCGCTCCCGGCTTGAACTCCGCCACCCGCTCGAGCTCGAACATCTCCTCGTAGCGCCGCGCGAACTCCTCGTGGTGGGGCTGCGTCCAGTTCGCCGGGGAGAGGAACCGGCCGTAGGCGTTGGCGGCCAGGAACAGGTAATCCCAGCGCGGTTCGCGGATCTCGGCCAGCGACAGCCGGGCCGCGTAGCGAGTCTGGTGCCAGGCGTAGTCGTGCCGGTTGAGCTTCGGCGTGTAGGCCTCCTTGACGAAGGCCGCGCCGCGCGGCACGTTCTCGTCGATCCAGCCGAGGGCGAGCTGGGCGGTGCCGGGGCGGGTGCGGGCGAGGTCCCAGGCGACGGTGTCGGCCGCGGGCACGAGGAGGCAGGCGACCGCCAAGAGCGCCGCCGCGACCCGGCGGGCCGCGACGCTCCAGCCCGAGACCGGGAGCGCCCAGCCGGAGATCCCCACCCCCAGGACCACCGCCAGGATCGGCAGCACCGGCTGCAGGTTGCGCTTGACGACCATGCTCATCGAGATCATGAGCGCCAGGAAGACCACCGGATAGACCAGCATCGGCAGCAGCCTGCGGCGCACCTTCGCGCGCAGCAGGAAGAGGCCGACGACCCCGAAGCCGAGCGCCGCCCAGCCGAAGTTCTCGGTCAGCCGCTCCAAGTACCAGCGGGTGTTGCTCTCCGGCTGCACGCCGATCCAGCCCTGGCGCGCGTACTGCCGGAAGCCGAAGAAGATGTCCTGACCGCGCCCGGCGAAGGCGCGGTCGGAGTGGACGAGAAGGGCGGGCATCACCGCCAGGAAGGTGCCCAGCGACGCCAGCCCCGCCCAGGCGAGCGACCAGGACCAGCTCCGCTCGCGCAGCCGCCACCAGGCCCACAGGCCGACGATCGCCACCGCCACCACCCCGGCCGGATACTTGCTGGCCGCGGCGAGTCCCGCCGCCGCGCCGGCCAGCAGGTAGTCGCGCGTCCGCTCGCGGTCCAGGAGACGCGCGACGTAGGCGAGCGCCGCCGTGGCGAAGAAGCCCGACGGCACGTCGCTGATGAAGAGATGCGCGACGTCGTTGTAGATCGGCGAAAAGGCGATCAGA
>JBFJMD010000386.1:0-1957 GCA_041634115.1 Thermoanaerobaculia bacterium
ATCACCCGGATCGGCTCGCCGGCGCTCTCGACTCCGGTGATCCGCACGATGCTGGCGAGCCGCCGAGGGTCGAGCGCCCGGATGCGGCTCGCCGCCGGCTCGAGCTCGGCCGGCGCCTCGATCGCCAGCTCGGGGAGCGGCGGCTCACTCGCCGAGCGCGAGGTGAGCGGCGCCAGGATCGCGAGCGCCAGAAGGACCGCCGCCCGAGTCACAGACGCTTCTTGATTCTCCGGATCATCCAGCCGACCGCCGGCACGTGCTCGAAGAGGCCCCCGGCCGAGTCCCAGAAGTCCTGGTGCAGGACGACCTTGCCGTCGGCGTCGAAGCGGACGTGGGACATGCCGATCGAGCGGGTGGTCTTGCCGCGCGCGATCTTCTTGAAGCGGATGTCCATCGCCCAGCGGAAGTAGTAGTCGCCGTTCTGCGCGGCGAGGTCGAGGAACTCGACCGTGCAGGACTCGACCGCCGCGGCGCTCTCGGTCAGGTACTCGACCAGTGCGTCCACGCCGCGCACGGTCTTGAGCGTGTCGTTGAACCAGGCGTCCTCGGCGTAGACCTCGCGGATGCCCGCCGCGAAGCCGGGCGCCTTGAAATCCGAGAGCAGCGCCTGGAAGCGCGCGACCGCCTCGCGCTCCCCGGCGCTGCCCGAGGCGAGCGGCGGCCCGGCCGCCTGGAGGTCCGCCAGCTTTTCTCGATACTCCATCCAGCTCCTTTCGACGTTCTGCCGGCCACCTGAGGCGCAGGCGCCGAACAGGAAGAGCCCGGCGAGCGCCGCGATCACCGGCCTGCGGCTTTGGCGGCGGCGCCCCCAGTTGGTCGGTTCCCTCACGCTCGTCGTGGGCGCCGCCGCGTCAAAGTTCCACTTCCCGATGGGCCGCCTCCGGGCTGAAGGCGGGGATGCAGATCGCGTAGTACTCGCACTCCTCGTCGTAGGGGTTGCCGTAGCGCACCGTGACCCCGGGCTCGACCCAGAGCGCGTGCCCGGCGGCGAGCTCGACCGGCTCGCCGTCGACTTCGATTCGGAGGCGCCCGCGCACCATCACCGTGAGCTCGCCGAAGTCCGGCGTCTGCGCCGGCTCCGACCACGCGGGCGGCGCCACCATGTGCGCCAGGCTGAACTGGTCGGTGCCGGTGTTGACGCGGCCGAAGATCTCCTCGATCCGCTTGCCGCCCGGCACCGGCACCTCGGTGGGCGCCGTCACGAGCCGATATTTCATCTCCACGCTCCGAGAATAGCGCCCATCATCACCAGATAGACGAGCTGATAGCCCGCGTCGATCAGGGAGGTCGAGAACCTGCGCTCCGAGAAGAGGTACGAAGTCAGCCCGATCGTCGCCGCGGCGACGACCGCCAGCCAGTTGATCTCGTGCACGGAGAACCTCCTTTCGCAACGGACGCCTCGCCGGCCCCGGTCGCGTTGGATCTTCGAGTAGGCGACCCGGCAGGTTGTACCACAAGGACCGCCCCGGGCGGGCGGACCTCCCTCTGACACAGACCCGGCGTCCACGTATTATGTGTTCAAGCGAGGTGAGCGATGAACCTGACGCTTTCCGTCAACGAGAACGTGGTGAAGCGGGCGCGCGCGGCGGCGCGGTCGACGGGCAAAAGCCTGAACCAGTTGATCCGGGAGCGGCTCGAGGAGCCGGGCGATCACGACCGGCCCGAGAGGCAGGCGCGGGCCCTGGATATCGTCGCCGAGCACCGCAAGGCGGGATCCGGGGTGCTCTCGACCCAGGTCCTGCAGGAGTATTTCGCCGTCGCCACCCGCAAGCTGGGGGTGCTCGCGGAGATCGCCAAGCGGAAGGTCGAGCTTTTCGCGCGAATGCACATCGTCGATCCCTTCTCCGGGTAGGGGACCGGGCTGCCCGTGCGCCCCCTCCTCGACGCCTGGCGGATCGCCCGCTGGCGGCTCTCGGGGCGGCCGGCGCCGCCGCCGCCGGCGTTCAAGCAGAAGCTG
>JBFJMD010000387.1:0-1927 GCA_041634115.1 Thermoanaerobaculia bacterium
CGGGCAGGTCGTACTCGTGAAGCTCCCGGATCGCCTCTTCGATCGCCTCGTACTCGCCCTTCTCGGACTTGATGGCCAGCAGGAACTCGCTGTCCTCGCAGATCTTCCCCTGCCAGCGGTAGACCGAGCGGTGCACGGGCAGGATGTTCACGCACGTCGCGATCCGGCGCGCGACGAGCTCCTCGGCGAGCAGGTTCGCCTGCTCCTCGGTCCCGACCGTGGTGATGACGACGATGGCTTGCACGGAAGCCGAAATCTAGTGCACAACACGGCCTCCGTCAATGAAAACCGGCGCTGGCGAATCGGCGCCCGATTGCCGCCCCTGCGCCGCGCCGTCGAGCGCCCTCAATTCACCTCCAGACCTCCTCCGCGAGGTGGTAGCGCAGCACCTTCACCTTGCCGGTGCGGCCGAAGACGCGGACGACCGACAGGTGGTCGCGGCCGTCGGTCAGATAGAGCGAGCCCGGGGTCGATCCGCCGAACGGGCTGAACGAGGCGAGATCGGATCGATTGAACCGAATGGGGTCTGGAAGCTTGCCGAGTCGACGGCGGGGATCGCCGGGATCGCGCGGCCGGACTCCCTCGGGGAAGCCGAACCGCACGTGGCGACCCAGGTGGTGCAGCTCTTGGCGGGGCCCGAGCTGCGGATCGACCCCGGACTCGATGTCGCGATTGCGCACGCCGTCGGCGTCGCCGTCCACGTAGAGCGCCCAGCTCACGCGCTCGCCCTCGGCCGGCCGCAGCTTGACCGCCACGTTGACCCCCCGCTTGACGGCCTCGGAGCGCGCCTTGCGCAGCACTCCCGCGAGCTCGCGCGCCGCGAGGTCGACCCGCAAGCCGCCGCTCAGCCGCAGCAGGTCGGGCGCCGTCAGCGAGACCACCACGGCGACGGCCGCGGCGGTCACCATGACCTCGACGAGCTGATACCCCCCGGCGCGCTCCCTGGCCATGCGCCCGCCCCGCCCCCTACCGCTCGTCCGGCACGCGCGCCTTCTCGGTGAGAGTGGTCTCCCCGGTGACGCTCACGTAGGGCTCGAGCACCTCGAAGGTCTTCTCCCCGATCCCGCGCACGAGGATCAGCTCCTCGGGGGCCTTGAAGCGGCCGTTCTTGTCGCGGAACTCGATGATGCGCTGCGCGACGGCGGGCCCGACCCGGGGCAGGTTCTGGAGCTGCTCCGCGGTCGCGGTGTTGACGTTGACCTTGCCCTTCGGCTCCTCCGCCCCGGCGGCCGGCGCGACGAGAGCGGCCCCGGCGAGAAGCGCCACGGCGAGCGCGACGGCGACGATTCCTTTCCTCCTCTGCATTCTCGTTCTCCTTGCTCGTACTCGTTTCCTGTCGACTGGTGAATTGGCGGGGCCCGACGCCGGGCCCCGTCTTCTGTCTGCGTTCGACTCTGCTTTCCCTCGCTCTCCCGGGCACCTCCTTTCTCCCGGTGAATTGGACGAAGCCCTCTCCTATCAAGCCGCCTGCCAACCGGCCCGCTTCGACCGAAACGCTCTGAACGCTGGACTTGCGCGCCTCCGCCCGGGGCCGGGCCCGGGCCGGGCCTGTCAGAGGATTCGAACGCCGGAGAGGCGCGACCGCCCCGCCTCCGGCGATCGAGCCCGAGGATTGCTGGCTGTCCGGGGAGTGCGCGTCGCCGTCAGAGAATTCTGACGGCCCGCGCAATCTCTTGACTCCCGCGGCGCCACTGGCCGTGGCCACGCGCCCCGCGCCGGTGGCCGGCCCCGCCTCTTTCCGCTAGATTAGGGGGCCATGTCGAAGAAGCGCTCCACGACCCGCGAATACCTCGAGGCGCTGCTCATCGCCGGGATCTTCCTCGGCTTCACCAACACCTTCGTGGTCAAGACCTTCTACATCCCGAGCGGCTCGATGGAGGAGACGCTGCTGATCGGCGACCACCTGTTCGTCAACCGCTTCATCTAC